>JARIAN010000102.1 GCA_029257865.1 Phocaeicola sp. | reverse complement strand
CTTCCCTATTTTTCCAGTTCCTGCAAGCTTTCCATTCTCTTCATTTCCAAGAATTCATAGATGCTGCACAAGTGTTCTTTCACCCGCTTATTGCCGAACTCATAAACCTTTGTCACCAGTCCGTCAAGGAAGTCACGGTCGTGCGATACCACAATCAGTGTACCATCAAAGTCCATGAGAGCCTGCTTCAGAATATCCTTAGTTTTCATATCCAAATGGTTGGTAGGTTCATCCAAAATCAAAAGGTTCACCGGTTCAAGCAACAACTTGATCATCGCCAGACGAGTACGCTCACCACCCGACAACACCTTTACTTTCTTCATCGACTCTTCAGGACCGCCAAACATAAATGCTCCCAGCAAGTCGCGAATCTTGTTTCTGATGTCTCCCTTTGCCACATCATCAATGGTTTGGAACACAGTAAGATTCTCATCCAGCAGCGAAGCCTGGTTCTGTGCAAAATAACCAATCTGCACATTATGTCCCAACGTAAGCGTACCATCATGCGAAATCTCATTCATGATACATTTCACCAAAGTAGACTTACCCTCTCCGTTCTTTCCCACGAAAGCCACCTTGTCGCCACGCTCAATAGTAAGATTAGCATTGGAGAATACCACGTGGTCGCCATAGGTCTTTCCTACCCCCTCCATGATAACCGGATAACTTCCACTTCTTGGCGAAGGTGGAAATTTAAGACGCAAAGCCGAAGTATCTTCCTCGTCTACCTCTATCAGTTCCAGTTTCTCCAGCATCTTCACACGGCTCTGCACCTGCAAAGTCTTGCTGTAAGTTCCTTTAAAACGCTCAATGAAGTCCTTAGTTTCCTGAATCATCTTCTGCTGCTCCTCATACTGCTTCATCTGCTGCTCACGGCGTTCCTTACGCAAAACCAGATATTGCGAATAGTTCACCTTATAATCATAGATGCGTCCCATAGTCACCTCAATGGTACGTGTAGTAATATTATCTACAAACTTACGGTCGTGACTGATAACCACCACCGCCTTGGCACTATTAATCAAGAACTCTTCCAGCCACTGGATAGACTCAATATCCAAGTGATTGGTAGGCTCATCGAGCAGCAATACATCAGGATTCTGCAAGAGCAGTTTAGCCAGTTCGATACGCATTCTCCATCCTCCGCTGAAATCGCTGGTAGGACGATTGAAATCCTCGCGTGAGAAACCCAGTCCCAACAAAGCCTTTTCTACATCCTCTTCAAAATGAGTCATGTCAATGGCATAGAACTTCTCACTCATGGCAGCCACCTTCTCGATGAGCTCCATATACGAATCACTTTCGTAGTCGGTTCTAACAGTCAGTTCCTGGTTCATTCGTTCTATCTCCGCCTCCATTTCGTGCAGATGAGCAAAAGCCTGTGCAGCTTCCTCAAAGACTGTCCGTCCGTCCTCCGTCATCAAATGCTGTGGCAGATAAGCAATTACACAATCCTTGGGAGCAGTCACCTTACCACGTGTAGGCTGGCGTACTTGTGCCAAGATTTTCAACAAAGTCGATTTTCCTGCACCGTTCTTACCCATCAGGGCAATACGGTCTTTCTCGTTAATCTGGAAACTAATGTCACTAAACAAGGTGGTTCCGCCAAACTCGACGGTCAAGCCATCTACTGAAATCATATTTATCTATTTACTATGTTATTCAACAATTATCTATCACACTATAATAAGGTGCAAAGATAAAGATAAAATGAAAGATAATCAAACAACTGCCCCAAGGCACAAAAACAAAAGATTTCAGCAAAAATAAAAACGTGGGCACGTTTTATTCAAATCGTGGGCACGTTTTATTCAGATCGTCGAGACGTTTTATTCAGATCGTCGAGACGTTTTGAACAGATTGTCGAGACGTTTTGAGCAGAATGTCGATATATTTTTTTCAAAATGATTAATTGATTTTTTTGAGACATAAAATCAACTATCAACGGCTATCGTCAGCATCTCCACATTAGTAAAGAAAAATGTACACCACTTATCACAAAAAAGGCTGTGATATTACAATCAATACCACAACCTTTTTCATCCGTCTGTCATCCCACTTTTCAATAGAAAGAGCAAACAGCCCATGCAATGTGATTTAATCTTCCGTATCGAGCAGAAGTTCCATAACCTGACAAGCCGACTTCGCCACCGAAGTTCCGGGTCCGAAAATAGCCACTACCCCAGCCTTAAACAAGAAGTCATAATCCTGCGCCGGTATAACCCCACCGGCAAATACCAAGATATCTTCCCTGCCCAAACGCTTCAGTTCGGCAATGACTTGCGGCACCAGAGTCTTATGACCAGCTGCCAAAGAAGAAACTCCTACCGCATTCACGTCATTCTCTACCGCCTCACGGGCAGCTTCTTCCGGAGTTTGGAACAACGGTCCCATATCCACATCAAAACCACAGTCGGCAAATCCTGTAGCCACAACCTTCGCCCCTCTGTCATGTCCGTCCTGTCCCATTTTGGCCACCATCACACGCGGGCGTCTACCTTCCCTCTTTGCAAATTCTTCGGTCAGTTCGCAAGCCTTTGCGAAATCTGCATCCTTTTTACTTTCTGATGAATACACTCCTGATATTGTTCTAATTACGGCTTTATAACGTCCCACGATTTTCTCGCAGGCATCTGAAATCTCTCCCAAAGTAGCACGCACCCGTGCAGCCTCCACCGCCAGTTCCAGCAAGTTACCATTGCCGGTTTTAACACATTCGGTAAGTGCAGCCAGCGCCTTATCCACTTCCTCTTGATTTCTACCTTCCTTCAAGCGGCGCAAGTTCTCCACCTGCTCCTGGCGCACCGCAGTATTATCCACCTCAAGGATGTCAATCGGGTCTTCTTTCTCCAAGCGATACTTATTAGTACCCACAATAGTCTGTTCACCGGAATCAATACGCGCCTGAGTACGTGCAGCAGCTTCTTCGATGCGCATCTTAGGAATACCGGTTTCGATAGCCTTAGCCATACCTCCCAGTCGCTCTATTTCCTCAATATGCTCCCAAGCCTTATGAGCCAGTTCATTGGTAAGCGATTCCACATAATAAGAACCGCCCCAAGGGTCCACATTCTTACATACCTGCGTTTCTTCCTGAATATAAATCTGAGTATTGCGCGCAATACGTGCCGAGAAGTCGGTAGGCAAAGCAATAGCCTCATCCAGCGCATTAGTATGCAACGACTGTGTATGTCCCAAAGCAGCTGCCATTGCCTCAATACAAGTACGCCCCACATTGTTGAACGGGTCCTGCTCAGTCAACGACCATCCTGAGGTCTGAGAGTGAGTACGCAGAGCCAGCGACTTAGGATTCTTCGGATTAAACTGCTTCACAATCTTAGCCCATAGCATACGAGCGGCACGCATCTTGGCTATTTCCATAAAATGATTCATTCCGATAGCCCAGAAGAAAGACAAGCGAGGAGCAAAAGCATCGATGTCAATACCGGCAGCTACTCCGGCACGAAGATATTCAAGTCCGTCGGCCAAGGTATAAGCCAGTTCAATGTCGGCAGTAGCCCCTGCCTCCTGCATGTGATATCCCGAAATGGAAATAGAGTTGAACTTAGGCATCTTCTGTGAAGTATATTCAAAGATGTCCGAGATAATCTTCATAGAGAATGCAGGCGGATAGATATAAGTATTTCGCACCATAAACTCTTTCAAGATATCATTTTGAATGGTACCTGCCATTTCCTCCAGTTTGGCTCCCTGTTCCAGTCCGGCATTAATGTAGAAAGCCATGACAGGAAGCACCGCACCATTCATAGTCATGGATACAGACATTTTGCTCAGCGGAATACCATCAAACAACACTTTCATATTTTCCAGCGAACAGATGGATACACCCGCCTTACCCACATCTCCTACAACACGCGGATGGTCAGGGTCGTATCCACGATGCGTAGGAAGGTCGAATGCCACAGAAAGTCCTTTCTGTCCGGAAGCCAGGTTACGGCGATAGAAAGCATTTGATTCTTCGGCAGTAGAAAATCCGGCATACTGTCGGATAGTCCACGGACGGAAAGTATACATCATAGAATACGGACCTCTCAAATAAGGCGGAATACCAGCCACAAAGTCGAGATGTTCCATACCCTCCAGGTCCTCTTTCGTATAAACCGGCTTAACCTGAATATGTTCCGGTGTTTTCCAGTTGGCTGTAATGCCATTCGCTTTTTGCCAGTCAGCCCCGTTCTGAGGACGGAATCCGGCATATATGTCAATATTCTTAAAATTCGGTTTCATAGCATCATCTTAGTTAATTCCTAACTTTTCGTTATATTCCTTCAGTGTATCCAGCACATTACAACGCACATGAATAAAGTTCTCAATGCCGGCAGCCTTGAGTTCGTCCATGCAAGCAGGAGCCCCTGCCACAATAAACATGGCCCTTCCATTCAGTTCCTTAAAGGCAGGAATTGCATAGTCAGCATATTCATCATCGCTTGAACAGAGCACCACAATGTCAGCCTGAGCATCCAGTGCCGCCTTCACACCTTCTTCCACAGAAGCAAAACCCAGGTTATCGACCACCTGATAGCCGGCACAAGCCAAGAAGTTGCATGAGAACTGTGCTCTAGCCTGACGCATAGCCAAGTTTCCGATAGTCAACATAAATGCCTTAGGGCGCTTGCCGGAATGTTCGGTCTGCAAGCGGAGTTCTTCAAAAGCACTGGCAGCCCTGCTGGTTTCCAGTTTAGCAAAAGAAGCCTCGTGTTCGTGACTGCCGCCGCCACAGCTGCAACGATGCCCTGCCGGAGCCTTATCGCCGGCCAGTTCGTTAAAGTTAGGATATTGATTAGTACCCAGCAACACTTCCTTACGCTTAGACACCGCTTCATGACGAGCCTTATTGCTGGCATTGACAGCCTGCTGCACCGTTTCTTTCAACACAGCCTGCACCATGCCTCCCTCATCCTCCACCTGAAGGAAAAGATTCCAAGCCTGCTGAGCAATAGCCACCGTCAGGTTTTCAATATAATAAGAGCCCCCTGCCGGGTCAACAATACGGTTGAGATGCGCCTCCTCCTTCAGCAACAACTGCTGATTTCGTGCAATACGTTCCGAGAAATCATCTGGAGTTTGATAAGCCTTGTCGAACGGAGTTACCGTAATGGAGTTCACCCCTGCCAAAGCCGCACTCATGCTCTCTGTCTGTGTGCGAAGCAAGTTGACATGAGCGTCAAATAAAGTAAGGTTGAAAGTAGAAGTTTCGGCATGAGCAATCATCCGGCAAGCCTCCTCACGAGCAGGCTGATATTCCTTAACGATATTTGCCCACAACATACGTGCTGCACGGAACTTGGCAATTTCCATAAAATAATTAGAACTTACCCCAAAGTTGAAACGGATTTTAGAAGCAGCCAGATCGGCAGGAACTCCCGCTTCGGTAAGCAAAGAAAGATATTGATTACCCCACGCCAGTGCATATCCCAATTCCTGATAAATATATGCCCCGGCATTGTTCAAAGTCAAAGAATTGACGGCTATACATTGGAAATGAGGGAAAGCAGCTAGAGTATCCACCAACTGTTTTCCCTGCGAAATGAGCTGACTTACATCTTTTCCCTTAGACAACATCCTGCTGACAGGGTCAAAGTCGATAGAGCCATACAAACGATCGGAAGCATATCCTTCCCCGTTGAAATAGCCGACCAGTAATTCTGCCAAGACCAGTGAATGACGCTGACAGGTGGAGAAATTCAATTCCACACAATCGCAGCAGATGTCTTTTAACAATGTACGGATATATTCCTCACTCAGATCCTTAGCATTAAGATAGAATCCCAAAGAATCTACCCCCCTATTCAACAAGTCGAGTGCTTTCTTATTGGCTTCGGCAGGGTCATCTACCTTGATGTCCTGACGTACAAACCACGTATTGTCATCTTTCTTATTACCTCTCAGATAAGGGAACTCTCCCGGCAGAGCCTCAGTGGTCTTCATCCCTTCTAAATCTTCCCTACGATAAAATGGCTTTACTTTAAACCCTTCGTTAGTTCGCCATACTAATTTCTTTTCAAAATCGGCACCCTTCAAGTCGGCTGTAATTTTATCCATCCATTCCTGAGTAGACACCGGAGAAAAATCTGAAAAAAGTTTTTCTTTACTATCTGCCATAGTGAATTAGTGTTTTAGATATACGATTTAAGCTATTATTTCCTACTAAATGTAGGCATATATGGCAAATATAACAGATAAATTGCATACAACCGCACAAACAAGGACTTTTTTGAAAATAAAATTTGTCTTGTAAGGTTATTTCGCTAAATTTGTCCAAGCTTAAACAATAATAATTATCTATGAATTGGTTGAACGATTTATTAACAAATCCTGATTCCATAGCACATATCGTATCACTCTACGCCTTTGTCATTGCTATCGGAGTCTTATTAGGGAAAATCAAAATTTTCGGAATTTCATTGGGGGTAACTTTCGTACTCTTTGTAGGAATCTTGGCAGGACATTTCGGGTTTACCGGAAATACCTCCATCTTGTCGTTTATACAAGATTTCGGACTTATTCTGTTCGTGTTCTGCATCGGCTTGCAGGTAGGACCCTCTTTCTTCTCCTCATTTAAGAAAGGAGGAATCCTCATGAATATGCTTGCCGTAGGTATCGTAACCCTGAACATTGCTGTGGCACTGATCCTTTATTATAGTCTGCAGGGACGAGTTGACATTCCTATGATAGTAGGAGTGCTCTGCGGAGCGGTAACAAACACCCCGGGACTGGGTGCTGCCAACGAAGCTCTTCAGCAACTTCAATACAATGGTCCGGAAATAGCCATGGGATATGCATGTGCTTATCCGCTGGGAGTGATGGGAATTATCTTGTCTATGATTCTGATTAAGTTTATGTGCAGAGTCAATCTGGACAAAGAATCGGAAGATATCCAAAAGGAAGAGGAGGCCAACCCACACTTAAAACCCTACAACATTGCACTGATAGTGGAAAACGGCTCCATCAGCGGAAAGAAACTTTCGCAGATACAAAATTTCTTGGCACGCGACTTTGTCTGCTCACGTATTCAGCAAGATGGTCATGTTTTCATCCCCACCGGTGAAACGGTGCTGCGTCTGGGTGACAAGTTGAACATTGTGTGTGCCGAAGATGATTCGGAAGCCATCCAAGCCTTTATCGGCTCGCCTACAGAAGATGTGGACTGGAACAACCAGAGCAAACAGGTGAAACCGATGGTTTCGCGCCGTATCCTTGTGACACAGCCCGCCATCAACGGAAAGACGTTGGGAGAACTTCATTTCAGCAGTATGTATGGAGTAAACGTAACCCGCGTAAACCGTTCGGGTATGGACCTATTCGCTGCCCGCCAACTGACTCTGCAAGTGGGCGACCGTGTAATGGTAGTAGGTCCGCAAGAGTCTATCGACCGAGTGTCAGACTTGCTGGGTAACCAGCTGAAACGTCTGGACCATCCTAACATCGTCACTATCTTTATCGGTATCTTCTGTGGTATCATCTTCGGAAGTCTGCCTTTTGCCATCCCGGGTATGCCAACCCCTATCAAACTAGGTCTGGCAGGTGGTCCGCTAATTATCTCTATCCTTATCGGACGTTTTGGACATAAAGTAAAACTAGTGACCTACACTACCATGAGTGCCAACCTGATGCTTCGAGAAGTAGGACTGGTATTGTTTTTGGCAAGTGTGGGCATCAAGGCGGGTGGCAACTTTATGCATACGGTAGTAGAAGGTGACGGTCTGCTTTATGTAGGCATCGGTTTTCTGATAACCCTCATTCCTCTGCTTATCATCGGCTTGATAGCACGCTGGAAATATAAGATAAATTATTTCACCTTAATGGGACTGATAGCCGGTAGTACCACCGACCCTCCGGCACTGGCATACGCCAACCAGACCGCAGGAAACGATGCTCCGGCAGTGGGCTATTCTACAGTATATCCGCTCACCATGTTTCTTCGCATCTTGACAGCCCAGCTACTCATCTTGCTCATGGCAGGATAACAGCTTGTTGCAGATTTTACATAAAAAAACCGTTTCAGACTTATCTATAAAGACCGAAACGGTTTTTTCATCTTCTTAAATCAGCATTAAAGCCCTTTCTTCTTAGCTTCGTTCCAAAGAGCATCCATCTCCTCCAAACTCATTTCAGAAAGATTACGCCCCTGCTTGATGGTATGTTCCTCCAGATAGTTGAACCGGCGGATAAACTTCTGGTTGGTTCGCTCTAAAGCATTGTCCGGATTAATTTTGTACAGACGAGCTGCATTAATCAAACTGAACATCAAATCTCCAAACTCAGCCTCAGCCTTATCCCTGTCCATTTTTTCCACCTCGGCTTCAAACTCGCCAATCTCTTCCTTCACCTTGCTCCATACCTGAGAGCGTTCCTCCCAGTCAAAGCCCACATTGCGCGCCTTATCCTGAATCCGATACGACTTAATCAAGGCAGGCAAAGCATCGGGCACTCCACTCAAGACCGATTTATTACCATCTTTTTCCTTGAGTTTAATCTGTTCCCAATTCTGTGAAACCTGCTCGGCAGTATCCGCTTTTACCTCTCCAAATACGTGCGGGTGACGGAATATCAACTTATCACACAACCGGTCACACACATCCTTGATATCGAAATCTCCCGTTTCACTGCCAATCTTGGCATAAAAAGCCACGTGCAGCAACACATCTCCCAATTCCTTGCAGATATTCTTCTTGTCCTGCTTCATGAGAGCATCACACAATTCATACACCTCTTCAATCGTATTAGGACGAAGACTCTCGTTGGTCTGCTTCCTATCCCAAGGACATTTCACTCTCAGTTCATCCAATACATCCAGCAACCTGCCAAATGCTTCCAATTTTTCTTCTCTTGTATGCATATATTCTTACGTTTATTACAAAGAAAAGCGTTGAAGTAGCTTCCTAAAAGCCCATCAACGCTTCATCTTTATACGAAGTTATTTCAAGTTGAAAACAAGATGGTCATTCTTTTCCACCACTTCCACCTTATCTTCCCTAAGAAGCCAACCAAGTCCTAAAAACAAATCCTTATCAGCTCTTACCTTTACAACTTTCTTCAATTCCTTCTGCGACAATTCACCCTTCTCATTTAATGCTTCCCAAATCTTGCCGGCCAACATACCGGCTTTCTCTTGTAACATAATACCTAAGTTTTAAAGATTAATAATCCGTCGCTTTCCCTTCAAACCAAAGGAAAGTGCTTGTGTATTTCTCTGCAAAGTTAATAAAAAAAGCATTACATCCTCATTTTCAATCTAAAAAGAAAACAAACGGACATTACAACTTTCCCTTTTCCTCCAAATATTCTCCCCACAAACGAGCGGCAGTTTCTACCATCTTAACACACGGACGCTTGGCGTAATATTGTTTTGTTCGTGCCTCGGGAGTAGAAACTACCGGCTCTTTCTTGGAAAGCCCCAATAAATCGGCACAACGAAGTTCCCCATTTTCCTCTTTAAATCTGGCAGCCAATTGCTGAACCAATGCATAATTTTCCCCTTTCCCTTCACGATTGGCAGCTTCGGTACATCCTGTTTCCAATCCTGCAAGCAAGAACATACCGCAAGCAGCTCCACAAGTTTCTCTCATACGACCGATACCTCCACCAAAAGAAGCCGCCATACGTAAAGCCTGCTCACGTGTAAATCCGTACATATCTGCATAGGCAGCCACCACCGACTGCGAACAATTATATCCTTCCTTAAAAAAAGCAACAGCCCGACTAATTCTTTCTTCTTTATTCATAATTTATTTATCTGATTATATTAATTGGTTCATTTTTCATCCATGCCTTCAAATTGTTCACTGCCTGTTCCACCAAACGCTGTTTAGCCTCATCTGTTGCCCAAGCCAAATGTGGAGTGATAAAACAATTCTCCAGTCGGAGCAAGGGGTTGTCTGCCACAGGAGGTTCACTCACCATCACATCCAATCCGGCAGCACGCAACTTACCACTAGAAAGGGCTTCAGCCAAGGCTACTTCATCCACCAGTCCTCCACGACCAGTATTAATCAACACAGCACCCTCTTTCATGCCGGCTAATCTAGATGCATTGACTAAATGAGCAGTCTGCCCGTTCAACGGACAATGCAAAGACACCACATCCGCCCCGGCAAACAGTTCGTCTAAATCCACTTTCTTCCATCCCATGGGCAAATCCTCCTGCGTTTTGCTTGTATAAGCCCAAACTTTCATTCCGAAAGCCTCAGCCACACGAGCTGTAGCCGCTCCGGTGTGTCCCAGTCCAACAATTCCCATTACTTTACCGGTCAGTTCGGTAAGCGGAGTGTTCTGATAACAGAAATCCGGCTGTCCACTCCATGCCCCCATACGCACCTCACCGGCATAATGCTCTACCCGCTGAGTAATATTCAACAGATGAGCAAATACCATCTGAGCAACCGAATCAGTACTATAAGCAGGCACATTGGTCACCACTACCCCTCTTTCCTCAGCAGCTTTTACATCTACAATATTATAACCTGTAGCCAACACCCCGATATATTTCAAACGAGGCAACTGCCTGATGATTTCCCCATCAAGCACCGTCTTATTAGTAAACAACACTTCCGCCTCCACAGCCCGAGACACCGTATCTTCACGACTCGTACGAGAGTATATTACCAGTTCCCCCAACTGCTCCAACGCAGTCCATTTTTCCCTTTCAGGATATAAAGTATATCCATCTAATACTACAATCTTCATCTTTCAATCTATTGATAGTATATATAAACTAAGTTGATTTTCATTTTTTGAAACGCTCTCCCCAAAGAAGTTCCATCCTTTCACCCAACTTCTGTTCGGCAGGATTTTCCTGCGGATGCCACAAGCGCAAGTCGGACAAGTCATCGGGCAAGAATTGCTGACGCACAAAATTCCCCGAATAAGCATGTGCATACTTGTAATCCTTGCCATAGCCCAGTTGTTTCATCAGTTTGGTAGGCGCATTGCGCAGATGCAGAGGCACAGGCCTGTTACCTGTTTCACGCACCACCTCAAGTGCCTTATTGATACCCTCATAAGCCGAATTGCTTTTAGGACTGGTAGCCAGATAAACGGTAGCTTCCGCCAAAGGGATACGCCCCTCCGGCCAGCCAATCTTCATCACAGCATCGAAAGCAGCGTTGGCCAACAACATGGCATTAGGATTGGCCAATCCAATATCTTCCGAAGCAGAAATAACTAGGCGACGTGCAATGAACGACGGCTCTTCTCCCCCTTCAATCATCCTTGCCAGCCAATAAAGGGCGGCATCGGGATCACTACCACGAATCGACTTGATAAAAGCCGACACAATATCATAATGCATTTCTCCTTCCTTGTCGTAAGCCAACGGATTCTGCTGCAAGCGCTCCACCACCTTTTCATCGGTAATCTCTACCACTTCCGCATCTTCAGCCTCCACCACAAGTTCCAAAATATTGAGTAACTTACGCGCATCCCCTCCCGAATAACGAAGCAGCGCATCGGTTTCCAGCAAGCGGATATCACGTTCTTTCAATATGACATCCTTCTTGAGAGCCAGGTGCAAAAGCTCCACCAAGTCTTCTTTCTCCAACGATTTGAGCACATAAAGCTGACATCGGGAGAGTAGCGGTCGGATCACCTCGAAAGAAGGGTTTTCCGTGGTGGCTCCTATAAGGGTGACCACCCCAGTTTCCACTGCCCCCAACAAAGAGTCTTGCTGTGATTTGCTGAAACGGTGTATTTCATCAATGAAAAGAATCGGGCTCTGTTGTGAAAAGAACCTTCCGGAACGTGCCTTCTCTATCACATCCCTCACATCCTTCACTCCCGAAGTTACCGCACTGAGCGTATAGAAAGGCGTTTCCAGTTTATGGGCGATAATCTGCGCCAAGGTGGTTTTACCCACCCCCGGAGGTCCCCATAAAATAAACGAGGAAATCCTGCCGGCATCTATCATACGACGCAAGACAGCTCCTTCTCCTACCAAATGTTTCTGCCCGATATACTCGTCAAGGGTATGCGGACGCATACGTTCTGCCAATGGTTGTGCCATATCTCTTTCATTTTCCAAATTCCCTACAAAGATAGTGAAAATGTGCGTTCCCTAAGTCATTATCTGCCAATCAATCGAAGAACATCACATACGATTGCCCCTCAGACTATCCATTATAGTGAAGAAAATTATTTCCTTGCTTCACCTTAATATCACGGTTTTCCGTGTTTTATTTTATTTTAAAACCCAATACCTTTGTACACACAAATTATAATACATATTTTAAATGAAAACATTAAAAATTTTTGGATGGATGCTGCTGATGGCTTTCTCAACCATTCAGTTTACTGCTTGCAGCAATGACGATTCAAACGAACCGAAACAAGAAATCACACTGAGTGAAAACACACAGAAACAACAGACTATCTATGCAGACAATGCAAATGCTCCGGAAGGTATCTCTTTTGAAGCCAACGGA
>JARIAN010000040.1 GCA_029257865.1 Phocaeicola sp. | reverse complement strand
TTTTAAAAGCAATATCACGATTTTGGTTTTACTCCTCAATAGCCGACAGCCGCAGCAAATTGATACTGATAATCAATGAGAAATAGACATCTCGTAAGTATTTGATAAGTCCAAATAATAATTTGAACTTATGAACAATATTACAGAATTAACTGTAAAAGAGTACGACAACTCTGTTTGTCCGACACTATAGAAAGTATCTTTCAACAAGCACAAAGTTAAACATTAAACATCAAACAAACAATTTACATCTAAACAATTATGATTGGAACATAGAATATTTAACTATTGGACGAGATAAAATGGAACTTATGTAAATATGGATAAATTTAAATAGAACTTAAAAACAGTACAATCCTTGCTTATTTACGCTTAAAGGAGTATATTTGTATAATGCTTGCAAATATCAAGCATTTAACTGAATATTAGAAATGGTTAAACTATAAAATGTATGATAATAGACTTTTCAATATCCAATTTTCGCTCCATTCGAGATAAGCAGACACTTTCGTTTGAAGCCACTAACAGCAATCATTTGGAAGAGTACTTTGTCATGAAAGTAGGCAAATATCGCTTATTGAAAATAGCAACTCTTTTGGGTGCCAATGCTTCTGGTAAAAGTAATATATTGAAGGCTTTTTACCTATTCACGGATATTATGCTACATCCATGTAAAGACAAGACTTCCGATATCGAATACGACCGTTTCTTTCTGGATGAAGCCTGTTTGAATAGTCCATCGGAAATGGCCGTCAACTTTATTGTTGGTACCTCACGATATAAATACGATATTACCTTTGATAACAAGATCGTATATCATGAGACTTTAAAGTGCCAGCCTTTTGATGCTTTGCGTGAACATACAGTATATGAACGTGAAACGGATAAGGATACGTTGGTGTCTACTATGAAGTGGGGAGAAAAATATCGTTCAATAACCAATACCCGTATTCTTTCAGGAAATCTGTTGCATAACAGAACCTTGTTCGGTGCATACTTAAACAGTAATGTGGATATCCCTTGGATGAAATCTATTCTGAGTTGGCTGAGTGATTACTTCATGCCTATGGTGACTACTGGAGACCAGAAGTTACAGAAATACGTTAGTCAGAGCCTTGTAGATCATCTGATTGATAAGGATGAGTTGGTGCGTCAAATTACTAAAGCCGACATAGGTATCAGCGATTTAGTGGTAGAGCAAACCAAACGTCCTCTTAATACCAATATACTTGACTTGCTCCTCCACAGTGACCAAGTTCCGGAAGTGATGAAACAGGAATTGAAATCAGATCCGACGCGGATGGATTTTGACATACACATGAGTCATAATGGCTATCAAGGAATTGTACCGATGGATTACAAGCAGGAATCAGGAGGTACACAACGATACTATGAACTTTCCGGCTTATTATTGCAGATAATCAAAGAGTCGCATTTCTTGGCGATTGATGAATTGGAATGCCGGTTGCATCCTGACCTCTACCAACATTTTGTGACTACTTATCTTTTGAATTCACACCATTCCCAATTGGTTTTCTCATCTCATTTATCCGAGTTTCTATCAGACAGGGATCTTTTCCGTGATGATTCCGTGTGGATCACCAAAAAATCAGAAAAAGGAGATACAGAACTGTATTCACTGGCAGATTTCGACTCGGAAACTTTGCGAGACACCACCAATCGATATAATGCATATCGTGCCGGCAGATTGGGTGGAATCCCTCATTTGGGAGACACTTACGTTTCATCAACCAAAACGACAGAATCATGAGAAAGATCAACCCTCGCAGTTCAGAGAAATCCATTACAGTCATTATAGATGGCAAGGATGAAAAGTGGTACCTGGAGACGATAAAGGAGCATTATCCCAATATGGCTATGAAGAAGGCGACTATCAAGCCTGACCTTCCTCAAAAGAAGAATGTGGAAGAACTGTTTTCTTTGGCTCAGCAGAAATTATCAATGGAATCCAGTCAAGTCGTCTTGATTTTGGATATGGACAGCATAATCAAGGACAATCACGAGTATGAACGTTTCAAGGTGTATTATGAGAAATACCTTAAATCCAGTCAAGATGCTTTATCCCCAAGGGAGAAGTCTAAATATGGATGGATGTCCAAACTGGTACTTATAGTGAATACACCCTGTCTGGAGTTTTGGTACCTGTTACATTTTTCAAAAACTACCAAGTTCTTTCCTGACTTTAGTACGATGGAAGCAACATTAAAGAAACAGCCTGGCCTTGCGTCATACGACAAGAGCGAAGGCTATTATAAGAAGTCGCCCAATATTTATGAAAGACTGGGTGGTGAAAAAGGTATAAGGACTGCACGAAACAATGCTGTTCCCTTTGATTTAAACGAGTCCAAATCGAAAGGTTTTTCCGAAATGAATAAGTTCTTTGAGATTTTTGAGAAGTAGTGATAACCTTATAAATAATAAGCATATATGGAGAAAGTTAAACAAAATGATTATTCAATTGATAAAGATACAAGATCTTTAATTTCTTTGAGATATAAAACTATTACTAGAGCAATAAACAAAGAATTTTGGAATTCAAGTTCAGAAACAGACCATAGTCGTTATGTTGGTTCTTACGGTAGAGGAACTGCTATAAATGTTAGTGATTTAGATATACTTGTTGAACTTCCTTATGAAGAATATGAACATTTCAGATAGTTCTGAGCAAATACAATATTTGGCCTTACAATTATCCTTCTGTGTAAAGAAATTCCCATAGGTTCCTACTTCGCGTAAGTTAGTCCTACAATCATTTCTGCAACAATTCGTCTGTGAGCCACATAATACAATTACTGCTTTTCAATCCTCAGCAGTTCGTTTATATCAACTTCGAGGAGTTCTGCAATCTTGACAAAAGTCTCCATTGGTGGCTGACAAGCATTGGTGCACCATTTACTAACAGTGGTAGGTGCACAACCCAACTGTTGAGATAACCATTTGTTGGTTTTCTTCTTCTCGACGAGAACTACTTTTATTCGATTTTCCATTTTTACTCTGTTGAAGTTATTATTCTGAGGTCTGATTGTACATTGTCTATCTCCAAATATCCGTCTGTATGGATGGACTTGTCAAGGATATCAGTCTTGAATGCCACTCCTGCACCTTTACAGAGTATTGTGCCAATATGGAGTACTAGTTTATAGAGTTGATGCCCTTGTATGTGCAGATAAGCATTGGTTTCTTCAAGATACTCGTTCTCCATATTTTCAGGCTGCTGAAGATTCTGCAGGGCATCTTCAAATAACTGTTTCACATGTTCTATATAAGCAATACCATTATCTGTCAGTTCATTTCTTGCAGGTTGTAACGGCAAACATGCATTGAATTTGGTGATGTTCCATTGCTTATTAAACCCAGAACTTTGGCTATAATGCACTAGGTAGAGGAGCGGTTTATACACGACAGTGGAGAGCTTTTGCAAGAAAATACGAAAGTCAAAATCGGAATTTGGAACTGATTCTATAAAGCGTCTTTGCAAATTTTCTGCCTCACAGAAATGGTTTTCCCAAGAATAGGCATATGTTTGAGCAATGTAAGCATCAGCTGTTAATCCGACTTCGCCTTTCAACTGCCGCAAATCACTATCTATGCAAATGAAAAAATTCTTTGTAAGATATGTTCTGTAGCATAAACATTGTTCACAACCATGTACATCATTACCTTTTTCATTCTTAGAGAATGTGATAAAGTGGTAATTTCCGGGAAAGGCTTTCTGTAGTTGGTTCTCCCAAAAAAGTCTATCCTCTGTATCCTCCAAATGTACAACAGCCCTGATACTTCTGTCACGCAAAGGAATATTACGATAGTAACGTGCTTGTTCTTCGATTCTATTCATATCTTATTACTTGATAATAGTTGTAACATCCTCCATGTAAATAATCTTATCCCCCCATCCGTCGCCAAAAATGCTTGGAGAATGCGTGGTGATAAAGTATTGCGCATTAGGATTGAGGTTTACAAGAGTATTGATTAGCTTATATTGCCAGCTGATGTCAAGTGAGTTCTCCGGTTCGTCAAGTAACACGTACGCCTCTTTACCATCCATAAGGAATGTACGAAGCAGAATCAAAAGAATCTGCTTTTCTCCAGAGGACAGAGTGTCGATAGGTATGATTTCTCCCTTAGAGATGATATCGAATTTGTTTCCTTCAATTTTTATGTGCTTATCCGTATCTTTGAAGAAACCGTTTACTGTTGAAATGAACCCGTCAATACGTGCTTTCATCTCGGCTTGCTTTTCTGCAGAAGCATCAATCATGGCCATACGATGATACATCATTGATGGCCCCGTTTTCATATCGAACATATAGAACTCGAGGTCTTGTGTTAATGCATTGACTACCTTGCGCTTTTTTGCCAGGACAAAGAATAAATATCTATATATTTTTGTAATATACCCCATTTTAATGCCATTTTCTTCACTTTTATTCGATATATCTATATCCCCCATGTTTGGCTAAAAGAGCCACATTATTG
>JARIAN010000012.1 GCA_029257865.1 Phocaeicola sp. | reverse complement strand
ATCTGTAAACTCTAATTGAGTCACAAGCCAATGGCTCGTAATTTGTTTGCTAGCCAATATGACCCAAATTCTGTTAGGATAACCTTCCTTGGCCAACTGAATTCAAAGCTTATTATATAATAGTTGTGCAAAGATACACAAAATGCGTTATATCAAGATTGCAAAAAATAACTTTTCTCTGATAGTTTGTACTCTACTTGGTTGTCAAAATCGTTAATGCATTGCTTTTCAGCAGTAATCAATAATTTCCTGACAAGTTCTTTATACTTGTAGCTTGATTCGAATATCAAAATAAAGATACTTTTATATGAAATATTTGCAATAAGTTACCTTTATATACATATTATAACAATTAAGCCGGCTTAAAATACACCAACTAGAATGAAAATTAGCAAGATTTTCATCTGTTTTAGAGAGAGGGAGTGAAATCATACCGACATTTTTGGGGAATTATGTAATCATTCTGGGGAAAATATCTAATTATTTTGGCGAAAATAATTAGAAGATTGGGGGAAAATATGCCGATGATCTAGACGAAACAGTTAGAAGAACTCAAAAAATAGGAGGGATAAGTGTCTTTTTACCTGTTTTTTATTTTTTTTGAATGAAAATAGCAGATGTAAAATTGAGGGGTATTATCCTGATTGATAATATAATATATAAAAATTGAAGCCGTGAGAATCCATTCTTTGGAAAAAATCGAAGACCAGTGCGCAAATGGACAAGTATCAGATGGTATGTTTACACTATTTAACGATTTGTAAGAACAGTAGGAAGACATATCATTCATATCTTCTTTAGTTTTAGTGGGGGAGAACAAAAAACAGGAGGAAAACCTCTGAAAGCTTTCCTCCTGCATAAATACATAAGATTCTATCTTTTACGATGAAGAGTCAAATCAATGAAACAGCATATCTTCTCCAACTGTCTTAAATTCCTTATCGGCAGCCTTGCGGTATCTGATAGCACCGTCATTCCAGTTTGAAGGCCATCCGCCAATAATATGTCCCAAGAATACCGCTTTGATTTCATGCAGCCCCTTAGACAAAGCTACAGAAGCATCGGCACGAGAGAAACGTTTTACTTCGTTCTTGTTATTAATAAGCAATTGCCCGTCAATCCATACCTCTTCCAGTTCTGATGAGAAGAAATAAACTCCGTCTTCAGGAATATCAACATATCCAGTTCCGACGGCAGCATATTGCTTCACCCCACGCATTGATTCATCTGTTTTTACATACGAAGTAAGTTCACGCGTCTTTTTGATAACCTTGTTAGCAACGACTTTCGGATTAGCTTTAGCCAACTGGTCTACATTCAGGTACATGCCGTCGTATACAGCCATTTGAAGTCCTGCCGCTTTCTTGTCGGTGCTTGCAGCTGGTTTCAGAGTCTGTTTTTCCACTTGGATGGTACGAACCTTGCTCAATTTTCCAGAAGGAAGTGCAGATGCAATCTTCAAAGTGGCAGTGCTGTTAAACAAGATAGGAGCATCGTACACAGTAGAATTTGCTGTAGGTTCGCTGCCATCCACCGTATAAACCATCTTTATCGGACGGGTAGTCTGGAAAGACAATGAAACAGAATCAGTAAATGCAATCATATTACAAGATCCGTTTGGCTGTTCCGGCATTGGGATGTGATAGTTGATTTGATGTCCATCCATACGAACATACGCATTGTTGATACGGCGTTCAAAATCTTCATAGTTCTTGCGGTCGGTATTGGTCCATCCGATTTCAGCCACAGCCAATGCGCGTGGGAAAGTCATATACTCGCGGATAGGATTAGTATACAAATATTCGCTCCATACGTTAGCCTGCACACCTTTTATATAATGGTCTTTCTTTAAAGCAACCAAAGTGTCGGGGGTTGGGTTATAGCTATAAGTCTTTGCCAAAGTAGTATATCCACCAATAGCCACAGGCTCAACCTTGCTGTCACCTTGATAGTGGTCAAGATACATTCCGTTGCCGCCCGGAGTCATAATTACATCATGGTCGGTCTGTGCTGCAGCAATACCTCCGGCTTCTCCACGCCAAGACATCACAGTAGCAGTAGGCGACAATCCCCCTTCAAGGATTTCATCCCATCCGATAATCTTTTTGCCATACTTGGCTGCTACCTTTTCCATGCGTTGGATGAAATAACTCTGAAGTCGCTCTTCGGCAGTATGATGTTTGTCAGCTTTCAAATTTTCCTTGCGGATACGTTCCTGGCATAGCGGGCAGCTCTTCCAGCTCTTTTTAGGGCATTCATCACCGCCGATATGAAGATATTCACCAGGGAACAGCGGTGCAACTTCTGCAATGACATCTTCAAGGAACTGGAAAGTTTCTTCCTTTCCGGCACACATCACCACATCTTCCACACCCCAGATGATACGAGGAGAAATAGGCTTTCCATTGCAGGAAAGTTCCGGATAAGAAGCAATGGCAGAAAGTTCGTGTCCGGGAAGTTCAATTTCCGGAACAATAGTAATAAAGCGTTCGGTAGCATATTTCACCACCTCCTTGATATCTTCTACAGTATAGAATCCGCCATATTCCGTACCTTCTCCGTCAATCCTCTTAGAACCAACCTCTGTCAACTTAGGGTATTTCTTGATTTCAATGCGCCATCCTTGGTCTTCTGTCAGATGCCAGTGCATACGGTTCATCTTAAACAGAGCCATCACGTCGAGCTGCTTCTTCACCTCATCTACAGTCATAAAATGACGGCAGGCATCAATCATTACACCACGATAACCAAAACGAGGCTCGTCTTTGATATCTACAGCTTGGGCGGTCCATGCTATGCCTTTTACTTCCGAAGGACTTTCTATTTCAGCAGGAAGAAGTTGCATAAATGACTGCATGCCATAGAATAAACCATGTGCAGACTTAGCGGCAATTTTTACGCTTTCTCCTGTTACACTCAGAGTGTAACCTTCTTCGCCCATCTGCAGGGAAGGATCGATAGTCAATTGAATATCGCCCGATTCGGCAACACCAATATGATAACCGGTAGCACGGTTCATCTTGGCGATAAAATATTCAGCTACTACTTTGGCTTCAGAAGAAGTGGCTGCCACTTTGGTATTACTGCTCAACGTGAAGGAACCTTGTTGCTGCACCAAAGATTGTGGCATCGGGATAATATTGATGCCTTCATTGTAGGATTTCACTTCACCTACCTGGCCGTTGCATGCCATGAGCATTGCCAATGAAGCTCCGGCGCACAAATTGATTAAATGTTTCTTTTTTTGCATAGGTTTTTAATGGTATATGTTAATTTGGAGTAAAGTTAATAAAAACAAATGAATTAATACTTTTTAGTTTTTGTTTATTAACAAATTCAAAGCAAATCAGATATAAAAATGCAAAATGAGGGGTTGAATGTAAGGTAATAACCTTGTTTTATGTTCTCTTACGGCTTTTATCGGGCATTAAATCTTACCCCGAAGCCCAGCATCAAGTTGTTTGGGTCTTTAAATCGATACAGCTGGTAACCCGTATGCAGGAATATGTGTTTTGTAATATTAGTCTTTAAGACAAAAGTCTGATAGAAATCATTGGTGTCTGCTCCTTTGCACAGAAAGTTTTTTCCGATACCTACATTGATGGAGAAGATAGGCATTACAATTTCAGCACGAACCGAGAGTCCCGCCGAAAACTGCTCTCTAAAGTTCGGACGATAGAACTGCAGTTCATTAGGGTCTGAAGGCATATTTTCATTGGCTATATGGTGAACGATGTTGGCACTTTCATCATATTGCATATCTAAAGACAAGCCGGTGCGAAAGTATTGGTTAACGTTGTAAAGAGGGTTGAAATTTAGTCCGATGATGCCGAAAGAGCCGGGTGCAAGAACCGGATGCTCTCCTTCAGGGAAAAGCCCTTTTTTTCGGATGGCACCATAAACAATCAAGTCATAGCTGATGTGTCTCCTGAATGGCTGTAAACTCAATGAGCGGACATGACCATCCGATTTGTTTTCAGAACCTCCCAAAAAATGTGTGATACCAATAGACCCTCCTATAGTATTTACCCCGAAGTTAGGATATTTAGTGTTCCCATTAGAATAATGAGTAACACCGATTCCAGCAAGTAAATTTGTTGAAGAAGAGATATGCCAGTTGAGCAGGAAATCCAAATTGATATAAGCATTGATTTTAGAACCTACTATCACATTTTGCGGATTGTCTATCGCATCAAATTTTTTCCAACCAAAAGAAGCTCCAAAGTTCCATTCGTAATCCAATGAAAGTTTTTGGGTGATATTTGCTATTTTGGAACTCTGAAACACATAGACAGCAACAGGATTTCCTACTTCCTTGGAGTTGAAAAACGTATTGTAAGCAACTCCGATACCCTGTACAGCATAAGGATACAAACTCCCCATCTTAGTATTGGGGGAAAACTTAAATCCATATTTCAGATGTCCGGAAAGTGATTGGTTAATCTTTTTCCCAGCTGTATTAGCACCTCTAAAGAAATCATGGGTAGGGAATACATACGACGGACGAAAGTCGACACCAAGCATGTGGGTTACTTTATGGGAAGTATTGGAAGCCGACAGGCAAGTCAGCGATAGCATAGTCAAAAGTGGCGTGGCTAGCAAAGTTTTATTTATATTCATTTCATTCTATTGGATTAAAATATTGAAATCTGTCATTGCAAAAATAGATGATTTAATTTAACCACACCGCATTTCCTTAAAGAATTCCCCAATAGCATTCGTATTTTATTGATGGATTAATACTTTGTGAAAGAAAAATACTGAGGCATTATTCTACAAAATGAGAATTAATTCCTCAGTATAAAATCAAAATATAAAGTATTAATATTTTGATTTTCAAATAAATATAAAAAATATAATCCCTCCAAAGCAATGGCTTAATTTTTGAGCTACAATTAAGATAAATAAACGATTGTATATGAAACAGACAGACAAATTCAAAATTATCACATTTCTGCTATGTGGAGCTACTTCGATGGAAGTTTTTGCACAGCAGCGAAATATCAGTGGAATTATCCTATCGGCCGAAGATCACGAGCCATTGATAGGTGCCACTATCTCTGTTAAAGGAAATGAATCACACGGAGTGGTAACAGACATGGACGGAAGGTATAGTTTGGAGATTGGTCCAAACGACAAGATCCTAGTAATCTCTTTTTTAGGTATGAAAACCAGTTATGTTAAAATACCGCATAAGGATAAACTAGATATCATACTCCGTCCTGAAAGTATGAATTTAGATGAGGTGGTGGTTACAGGATATGGTAATTTTACCAAATCATCATTTACAGGTTCAGCCAACACTTTAAAAGGAGATATGATGAAAAACATCCCTGTAATGAGCGTTGAGCAAAAACTGCAAGGCTTCACTACTGGTGTGAATATAACCAGCAGTTCCGGACAACCGGGGGCTAACCAAAATATTCGGATTCGTGGAATGGGGTCTTTCAATGCTTCGCAAGAGCCCTTGTTTGTAATAGACGGAGTCCCGGTCAGTTCGGGAAGTTTGAGTACCGGTGGAGCGGATGCCGCCAAGATGAATAATTCCAAGACTAACATCATGAGTACGCTGAATCCTGCCGATATTGAAAATGTAACAGTCATCAAAGATGCAGCGGCAGCCTCTTTGTATGGTTCTCGTGCAGCAAATGGAGTCATTTTGATTACAACCAAGAAAGGGAAAACAGGAAAAGCCCAGGTTACCTTGAACGTTTCGGGAGGATTTTCAAATTCAGCTGTTGATTTTCGACCTACCGTTACAGGTGAACAACGTTATGAACTCTTATATGAAGGACTTGTCAATGCTGGAATAGATAAAGGAAATGCAGATCCCATAGCCTATGCAAATTCAGAAATTGATAAATATGCCTATCGTCCTGCACTAGGATATACCGACTGGCGTAAGGAATTGCTTCGTACGGCCACCCATCAAGACTACGAAGCTTCTGTTTCTGGCGGTAACGATAAAACAACTTTTTATGCCTCGCTTGGATACAACAGTCAAGAAGGACTTGCTAAAAACTCCAGTCTTGACCGCTATTCCGCACGCTTAAATCTTAATCAAAAAGTAGGAAAAATAGGAGAAATAGGAGCTAATATAATGTTTTCGCAAATGAACCAGGAAATGAATGAAGAACGTGGGTCTTCAATCAACCCTTATTTATGTATAGCTGCGACCATGAATCCTTCAATGACTGTTCGAGATGAAAATGGCAACTTTACTGGAGCCTATCCAGAAACGTCCATGAATCCGCTGCGAGATATACTTACCGACTATAACCGCACACGAATGACACGTATGTTTTCTACAGGATATGCCAGCATAGAACCTTTAAAGGGGTTGAAGTTGAAAGAAATGTTAAGCTATGACTATACCATACAGAAAGATTCCAGATATCTGAATCCACTCAGTTCATCAGGTATCAAGACAAGTACCGACGCACAGACTGCCAAGGGATTTATAGAATATGGCAAACTGATATCTTCTACTTCGCTCAATTATATACGTACATTGGCAGGCAAGCATCATCTGGATATGCTGGCGGCTTATGAGGTGGAAAGTTATCAGATGGATAAGGCTATAGGAGAGAAATCGAAACTTCCATCTGCTCAACTTACAGAGCCTGACAATGCAGCCGTATTGAACAGTTTCTTGTCGTCTCCTCAGGCTTATCGTATGATTTCTTATGTTTCTCGTTTAAATTATGACTATGACGACCGTTACTATATAGCTGGCAGTTTCCGGCGTGATGGCAGTTCCCGGTTATCCCCAGACAATCGTTGGGGAAATTTTTGGTCGGTATCAGGCATGTGGCATATTAGCAATGAAACTTTTATGAAGCCGCTTAAAGAAATCCTTACAGATTTTAAATTGCGTGCCTCTTATGGAGTCAATGGAAATCAACCGGGTGCTTATTATGGTTATATGGGATTATATACATTTACTCAGAATTATATGGGAAACTCTGGTTCCTATAATTCATCAATGGCTAATCCTGATTTAGGATGGGAAAAGAACTACAACATGAACATAGGTCTTGATCTGTCGCTTCTTAACCGAATTTTTCTATCCGTAGAATATTATAACAGAGATACCAAAGATTTGCTTTATAATCGCCCTATCAGTTCCACCACCGGATTCACAAATTATTTGGCAAATGTAGGACAGTTGAATAATAAAGGGATAGAAGTGGAGCTCCGCACATTAAACTTTACATCTGACAACTTCAACTGGACTACCGTATTCAACTTGAGCCACAACAAGAATAAGATTATATCACTCAACGGAGAATTAAAACAAAGTATTGAAGGAACTTGGATGATTCATAAAGTAGGAATGCCATACCATACATTTTATGTAAAAGAGTTTGCAGGAGTAAATCCACAGACCGGTATGGCTGAGTATTATATGAATAGTATTAATGAAGATGGCAGCCTGGACCGCTCGTTGACCACTGATGCCAATAAAGCTACAAGCATTGCTTACAAATCTGCTAACCCTAAAGTTACTGGCGGATTTACAAATATACTTAATTATAAGTGGGTTGACTTGGGATTTACACTGACTTATTCATTGGGTGGGTATTCTTTTGACAAGCTGGCTACTATGGTGGATAATGGTGGTGAAAGCATCTATGCCAACCGATATACATTGCCTGCCTATATGTTAGACCGCTGGCAAAAGCCTGGTGATCATACCGATATACCACGCTTCAGTTATGCCGAAAAGTCAACTGCTGTAAATAATTCACGCTACGTGCATAGCACAAACCATTTACGATTGAAAAATATCACTTTAGGTTTTACTTTTCCCCATCAGTGGACTAGAAAAATAATGATGGAAAGTGCTCGAATCTATTTTTCCGGAAGTAATCTGCTTACTTGGGCCAAATGGAATAAATATGATCCGGAAACTCCAGTAAATGGAGAAGTTTGGTGTGAAGCTCCTGCAATGCGTACTTTTAGTTTTGGAGTTCAATTGAATTTTTAATCATTAAAAAATAATATTATGCAAACAAAATATTTACCCTTGTATCTATTAATAGGAGCAAGTAGTTTGCTCTGTTCTTGTTCTAGTGATTGGCTGAACTTAAATCCGGCTACAGCACTTCCCGAAAGTGGGACATTCAATACATTGGAAGATATTCAAGCTGCACTGAATGGGATTTATCGCCAAACTTCACAACACAGTTACTACGGAGATAATTATTGGTATTATGGAGATTGTCGTGGTGTAGATGTGCAAGCCCGCATCATGGGAAAGACCCGTGTGGTGCCTTATTATACATATAATGTGCAGCCTACGGACAATTTTAATGTAGTTTTGCCATGGAATCGTCCCTATTTGGTTATCCGACAAGCAAATAATCTTATTCACAGAATTGAATCCCAATATGCCGGCGGAAAGACCACTTCCGAAATCGATGGAATAAAGGCTGAAGCATTAGTCTTGCGCGGATTAGCTCTGTTTAATCTCACACGAATGTTTGGAATGCCGTTTACCAATGACAATGGTGCTTCTTTGGGGGTTCCCATAGAACTAAATCCGACAGATAAAGATCATGCCCCATCACGAAATACAGTTGCTGAATGCTATAATCAGGTCATAAATGATTTTACAACGGCTATTCAGTTAGGAATAAGAAAAGACAAGAAAGATGGTTATCTCAATTATTGGGGAGTACAAGCTTTGCTCTCGAGAGTTTATCTAAACAAAGGAGATTATCAAAATGCATTTAAATGCGCCTCGGATGTCATTGAAAACAACGGAGGATTATACCAATTATACACCAAAGATAACTATCCAACTATATGGGGGCAAGATTTCCAGTCGGAATCTATCTTTGAACTTTATATCGAAACAGGAGAACCATCGGAATGGGGAGGAGGCACCGGAGGAGAAGGTGCTCCTTCTGTATACGAAAACAATACAACGGATGATGGATGGAACAACTTAATCCTTACCGAAGATTTCCTGAACTTGCTGAATGAAGACGCAGAAGATATTCGTCACTGCCTGGTGGAGAAATCGCATGTGGAAAATAATCCTAAATTACCGGAAGCAGCACGTAGTCAAATGGTATTCCTAACGAAATTTCCAGGGAAAAATGGTGATGTAAAGACTAATAATATCTGCATTATTAGACTGTCAGAAGTGTATCTCAATGCAGCAGAAGCAGGATTAAAGGTTGGAGGG
Source organism: Phocaeicola sp. (assembly GCA_029257865.1). Lineage (GTDB taxonomy): Bacteria > Bacteroidota > Bacteroidia > Bacteroidales > Bacteroidaceae > Phocaeicola. The sequence continues at coordinate 25,928 of JARIAN010000012.1, read as the reverse complement.
GAAGCACGGGGAAAGGGATTGGAATATTTTCGTCGCCTTGTGTCGCAAAGAACTTCTAATGCAGGACAATTGATAGATGATGCCCATTTTTCGATAGAACGTATATTGAAGGAACGCCGAAAAGAACTGGTAGGAGAAGGGCTAATCTATTTTGACTTTCTCCGTACTAAAACCCCGATAGAACGAAAGGGAAAATGGCATTTGGATTTGGAAAACTATAATGCGAGCAAAATTCTACATACAGATAAGCGTGTAGCTTTACCTATTCCACAACCAGAAATTGATGTTAACCCAAATATACAACAGAATTGAAAACAAATAATGATAAGATATCTCTTTCATGAATAATGAAAGGACCGTTTCTAACTTCTTTTGTTGGAATACGGTCCTTTTACTTTTTATTAATCATATAATAGTTTTTATATAAAATAAAGCAGTCAGAATTGTAATCTTTTCAATTTTAATCTTATCTTTGTAAAAGATTAAAATATGAAGCGATAGAACTATGACTCCTCCTCAAATAGAACAATCAACAAAAGAAGAACGGCGTGCATTTGTGGTTGATGCATGGAAATGTCAACATAACTGTGAATTATGTGGCAAATGCCATATTTTAAGAAGAAAGGATCCTGAAACTTTATATGCCGACTACATCGAAGGTATACGGAGTTATATGGACATAACTTTGGATATAAGGAATAACAACTATTAATAATTATAATTATGGATGCAAAAGAAAAAGTATTATCAACAATGAAAGAAGCGGGAACACCACTGAATGCAGGTAAAATAGCAGAACTTAGCGGGCTTGACCGTAAAGAGGTGGACAAAGCAATGAAACAGCTTAAAGAAGAAGGGGCTATTGTTTCTCCTGTACGCTGTAAATGGGCTCCAGCTGAATAAGTAAAAGAAACAAATTCAATGGACGGCAATTCCCTGTTTAGGGGAGTTGCCGCCCATTTTCATATTCAATGAAGAGCATCAAATTGTTTCATGATTGAAAATATTTCACCAAAAAGTGTAACTGTATTTTTTTTTTTTATATTTGCGACCATGTGTGATGAAGGTTGGTTTAATTTTTATTGCAACACGCAAATTAAGTGAATCTTCTGATATTACAAATTTCTGAGTAACATGATTGCTATCAGTACTTTTAATTAACCTTATACAAAAGTGTTGTGGAAATTAGTCTTATAGTAATTTTAGTATAAAACTATCCTACAATACAAGTGTGACACTTAAATATGTACGTATGAAAAAAAACATACTAATATGCACTTCTTTTTTACTTGAATTTGGAGTGTTATCAGCCCAAGAAATAAAAGGACGCGTATATTCGACAGACGAAAACCGACCACTTGCTGGTGCCACGTTGCGCGTGCTTACAGAAGATTCGATGTATGTCACTGGGTTTACTACGGACGAGAAAGGACGTTTTGAATCGGAAGTGAAACTAGATAATTTTTGGTTGGAGATATCGTATGTGGGGTATGAAAAGAATGTCGCATTGATACAGAACAGTGAGCGGAAGAACTTGGATTTGGGAATCATATCATTAGCACTCGATACGGTCAGTCTGGGAGGTGTCGAGGTGATAGCGCAAGGCATGGTACACAAAACCGGGAAGATTATGGCTTATCCGAGTATGAAGCAGGTGGATGCGGCTACTTCCAGCCTCAACCTGTTGAAAAGCATGATGCTCCCACGGCTGTTTGTCGACCCCGTACAGGAATCGATTTCAATTTCTGGGGTTTCCGGAGTGATTTACCGGATCAACGGGGTGAAGGCCAGTCTACAGGAAGTGAAGTCTTTGAAACCGCAGCAAATTGCACGTGTGGATTACAGCCAGTTGCCCTCCATGCGTGAATTGGACTCTAATTCCGGAGTGCTTGATTTCATTTTGAAAGAGCCGCGAGTGGGTACTTCGCTGTCTGTGGGAAGTACTAGCGCGTTTACTACTGGTTTCGTGAACGGAAACCTCAACTTCCGGACTAATTATAAGAAATCTCAGTTCTCGATTGATTATAATGTGAACTACCGTGACTATTCCAAACGCCGGACGGATGAACTGGAAACTTATTCGTTTCCGGATGGTTCAACGCTGATGCGTGACAAGCAGGGAGAGTTTGCTCCTTTCGGATATAAGGATCATCACATCGCCGTCGGTTACCTTTATAAAAATGAGAAAGATATGGTGAATGTCCGATTGGATAACCAAATTAGTTCGAACTACAACAGGAACCGTCAGCAGATCTTTCAGGGACAGCAGTTCACGGGGCAGCGGGATATCCATTCTTCTTTCTCCAGCTATATCCCGTTGCTTGATCTTACTTACAGCCGCAAGATGAAGAACAATCAGGGGGTAGAATTGAATTTGGTTGGTACGCTGGGAAATACGGATTATGAGCGTACTTTGACAGACCGCCTGAATGGACAGACTTTATCGGAAGTAAACAACACGACAGATGGCAATCAGAAATCACTGATTGGCGAGGTATATTATTGGCGGGAAGGCAAGAAGGTAAACCTTTCGGCTGGTTTGCGTGCTACATACCAGTATGCGAGCAATATTTACGGAACAGACGAGCAAGTGAATCTGAGAAACTACAATGCCTATCCGTATGTCCAGTTCCAAGGCAGTATGGGTAAGGTTGCTTACACGGTCGGTACAGGTTTGCGGTTTCAGCAACAGCGGCAGGGAAACGAGTCGGTAAATTATTGGCGCAATACTTCATCCTTATCTTTATCCTATCAACAGAAGTATTGGAATTTGCAGTATTCAATCAATTTTCGTCCGTTGTTCCCTTCTCTGAGTAGCCTTTCAGAAGTGATACAGGAAATCGATTCCCTCTCCATTATGCGTGGAAACCGTTCGCTGACTCCTTATAACACATTGCGCAATCAAATCAATTTATCGGTGTGGGATAACAAAAAGTTTGCCTCTGTGCTGACGCTAGTGGCCGACCGCAGTTTTCACCCCATCCAGCAAGATATTTTTTACTCACCCGAAAGGAAACGCTTTGTCTTTCAGGAAAACAACCAGGACTATGATGTAAACTATGGTGCACAGCTGATTGTACAGATGACAGATGTGCTGAAACTGTTTATGTTTCAGGTGTTTGGCGGATGGAACTATTATAAATCGAAGGGTGAGGCTTACGAACATACCTTGAACAATTTCTATTATGGTGTTTACCTGGCAATGACACACAAAGGGTTTCAAATCAATGGCTCTTGGAGAAAACCGATGAAATCGCTAACAGGCCAATATGTCACAACATCTGAAAATAACAGCAGCATCAATGCAAGCTATAAATGGAAGAACTTGAATGTCGGGATGGGGGTTCTGTTTCCATTCGCAGAGGGATCCAAATACCGAACAGAACAATTGAACCAGGCCATTGCCTCCGACCGGAATGTATTGATCCGCAACAACCGGAATATGTTGTATGTCAGCCTGACATACAACATCAACTGGGGACGTTCCATTTTTCAAAGCAATAAACGGTTGCAGAATGCAGGCCGGATGAACAGCATCTTGAAAGTAAATGACAATTAAAATACATAGTAGTATGAAGAAGATAACTTTATTATTAGCAGGCCTTGGCTTTTGTTTGTTGAGCCAGGCTAAGGAGCCGGTAAGAAACTTTTATTTTGCCGGATACAAGGTCGTATTGATTCCGTCGGACACATTCCGCGTAGAAGTGGAAAATCCGGAACTTGGAATACAGGAGCTGAAGGATGGGACACTGTCGTTCACACTTAAGGACACCAATGGACCAATGCCGAAAGATGTGGTACGTATCTATACCAACGATGTCCGTAAGATAAGTATGCTTTATTCTGAACTGAAGGCAGACAAGCCATTTTCAGTAGATTCACTCAGTGTATCATTGACAGCCGGTTCCAAAGGAACGATGAACGTAAAGGCTAAATATCTGCAGGTATCGGCTGGAGCGGGAAGCCAGCTTACTCTAAAAGGAGAAACAGATGTGCTCGACTGTAAGACAAAAGGTAACAGTCATGTTAACTTGCAGGGATTAAAGGCAAAGAAGAAGTTGTGTAAAGAATTGCAGACTAAATAAAAGCATATATCTGTAGAATTATCATTGCTATGTAATCTGTTATTAGGGAACTCTATGTGTTATCCGTCCGTTATTATACGTAAAGATATATTCTCTTCTCTTTTCTATAAGATATTTATGACAAATCTTTTATTTATGCAGAAGAGCACCAAACGGACATATAAAAGTTTCGTGGTTATAGTCCTAAAGTAGCTGCTATAGGCAATAACATGATTGGCATAGAAAATCGTGACGGAAATGCAAATGTACATTTCTGTCAGCAGCATATACCTAAAAGAATCGGAAACAAATTCAATGGGCGGCAATTCCCTGTTTAGGGAAGTTGCCGCCCATTTTCATATCCAATGAAGAGGAATATTTTTAATGTTTACGAAAAATCCCCTTCATTAGTAAAGAGAAAAAACATTATTATAGTTTCTGAATAAAAAAAACATTACCTTTACTGCAATTATTCTAAGGTAATAACTACTAATAATTTAATAAATGAAAAAGAACAATCGACTTCTGACATTAGGTGCTGCTTGTTGTACTTCGTTTGCTGCAATCGCTGCCACTCATGAAAAACCCAACATTATCTTTATCTTATGCGACGATATGGGATATGGCGACCTTGCTTGCTATGGACAGAAATACATCCAAACCCCCCATATCGACCAAATGGCGGAAGATGGGATGATGTTTACTCAAGCCTATGCCGGCAGTCCTGTAAGTGCTCCCTCCAGAGCCAGCATCATGACAGGGCAACATTCCGGTCACGGCCATGTAAGAGGGAATAAAGAATACTGGCGCAATGTCCCTACCATGAAGTATGGCAATAATACGGATTTTACTGTAAGCGGACAAGAACCGTATGACCCTGAACACATCATCCTGCCGGAAATCATGAAGAAAAACGGATATACTACCGGTATGTTTGGTAAATGGGCCGGGGGATATGAAGGCTCAGTATCAACTCCAGACAAGCGTGGGGTAGATGAATACTATGGATATATCTGTCAGTTTCAAGCTCACCTTTATTATCCCAATTATCTGAATCGCTATAGTAAATCGGCTGGTGATACGGCAACTGTGAGAGTGGTGCTTGATGAAAACATTCAGCATCCAATGTATGGAGCCGACTATAAAAAGCGTACGCAATATTCTGCCGACTTGATTCATCAAGAAGCTTTGAAATGGTTGGACAAGCAAACTGAAGACCAACCATTTTATGGATTTTTCACTTATACACTGCCTCATGCAGAATTAGCGCAACCTAATGATTCTATTCTGAATTTTTATAAAAAGAAATTCTTCCGTGACAAGACTTGGGGAGGGGATGAAGGTAGCAGATATAATGAAGCTGTACATACTCATGCCGAATTTGCAGGTATGATAACTCGCCTAGATGCATATGTGGGAGAAATCATGCAGAAACTGAAAGATAAGGGATTGGAAAAAAATACTATTGTAATTTTTAGCAGCGACAACGGTCCTCATGAAGAAGGAGGGGCAGACCCTGATTTTTTTGGAAGAGACGGAAAACTTAGAGGCTTGAAAAGACAGTGCTACGAGGGGGGTATCCGAATTCCATTTATAGTAAAATGGCCAGGCAAAATTGAAGCAGGAAGTGTAAATGACCATCAACTGGCTTTTTATGATATTATGCCTACCTTCTGTGAACTGATAGGCGACAAGAAGTTTCCACGCAAGTACATCAACAAGAAACTAGACAATGACTGTTTTGACGGCATCTCTTTTGCACCGACTTTGCTGGGTGAAAATGAAAACCAGAAAAAACACGAATTCCTTTATTGGGAGTTTCATGAAACTAATCAAATAGGATTACGCATGGGCGACTGGAAGATGGTTGTGAAACAAGGAGTTCCATTTCTGTATGACTTGAGCAAAGACATTCATGAAGATCACAATGTAGCAGGAGAGCATCCGGAGCAAGTACGCAAAATGGTAAATGTTATCTTACAAGAACATCGTCCTAGTGATTTGTTTAAAATTACCTTACCTAAGGTTCTGTAATTTTAGAAAGCAAAGTTACTACAAAAAAGTGAAATGCGGAAAGATATAGTGATAGAATTGAGTTACAAGGGTTTTAGTTAAAGTGGCGATAATTCGTGAAGCCATTACAATCCTTGCCGAAGCCAAATCTTGACGCCGCAACGTTACTTGTTCGTAACCATGTCCGAAAATGCGACAAACGGGTACGAATGGCGAAACAAGACACTATGTTATAGTGAGTTACCCACAACTCACGTAACAAATACGGTTACGGAAAAAAGATTGCGCCGTTCCTCCCCGTTTTGCGTACCGACACCGGACTCTTCACCAACTAATTTTGAAATCCAAAAATTAAGAACGATGAAGAGTACATTTTCAGTAATCTACTACCTCAAGCGTCAGGTAGTGAAAAAGGACGGGACGGTTCCCGTCATGGGACGCATCACGGTGGACGGCAGCCAGACGCAGTTCAGTTGCAAGTTGAGTGTCGATCCGAAGCTGTGGGACACCAAAGGGGGACGTGTCACGGGCAGAAGCGCGGCGGCACTCGAAACGAACCGTATGCTTGACAAGATGCGGGTGCGCATCAACAGACACTATCAGGAAATCATGGAGCGTGACAACTTCGTCACGGCGGAGAAGGTAAAGAACGCCTTTCTCGGACTGGAACACCGCTACCACACGCTGATGCAGGTGTTCCGTCGGCACAACGAGAACTATGAGAAACAGGTGGAAGCAGGCATGAAAGCAAAAGGTACACTGGAAAAGTACCGTGTCGTTTACAAGCACCTGCAAGAGTTCCTCGACATCCGCTACCATGTGAAGGACATCGCCCTAAAAGAGCTTACTCCCGCTTTCATCTCCGACTTCGAGATGTTCCTGCGCACGGACAAGCACTGCTGCACCAATACCGTGTGGCTGTACGTCTGCCCGCTACGGACAATGGTGTTCATAGCCATCAACAACGAGTGGCTGACACGCGACCCGTTCCGCGAGTATGAAATCAAGAAGGAGGAAACGACACGCAGTTTCCTGACCAAAGACGAAATACGCCTGCTGATGGAGGGGAAACTGAAAAACGCCAAACAGGAACTGTACCGCGACCTCTACCTGTTCTGTGCGTTCACCGGATTGTCGTTCGCGGATATGCGCAACCTCACGGAAGAGAATATCCGTACCTATTTCGACGAACACGAGTGGATAAACATCAACCGCAAGAAAACGGGCGTGGTGTCCAACATCCGCCTGCTTGACATCGCCAACCGCATAATCGGCAAATACCGTGGGCTATGCGAGAACGGCAGGATATTCCCCGTTCCGCATTATAACACGTGCCTTGCCGGTATCCGTGCCGTCGCCAAGCGTTGCGGCATCACCAAGCATATCACGTGGCATCAAAGCCGCCACACGGCAGCCACGACAGTTTTCCTTTCCAACGGCGTACCCATCGAAACGGTCAGCTCCATGCTTGGACACAAGAGCATAAAGACGACGCAGATTTACGCGAAGATAACCAAAGAAAAACTCAATCAGGATATGGAAAACCTTGCCGCAAGGTTAAACAACGTCGAGGAATTTGCAGGTTGCACCATCTAAAAAAGAGGAGCCATGAAACGTGACATAATCATCATAGAGGACAAGGCGGTCAGCGTAACCGGTAACGATGTGTGGATGACCGCCACCGAAATAGCCGGACTGTTCCATACGACCGTCCCGGCAGTGAACGCCGTCATCAAAGCCGTCCGCAAGTCTGACGTGCTGAACGACTACAAGGTGTGCCGCTACATGCAGCTTGAAAACGGGCTGTACGCGGACGTGTACGCGCCTGAAATCATTATTCTGATTGCTTTTCGGCTGAACACCTACAACACCTACCTGTTCCGCATGTGGCTGGTAGGAAAGGTTCTCTCACAAGAGAAGCGGCAAACATACGTGATGTTTATACAGAACGGAAAAACTGCGTACTGTTGAAGATATCAAATGAAAATTATACGAAAGAATTTCTATATGGATCCTTATCTAAATAGCCATATCATATCTCAAAAAATATAGAGGTAATAATATGGCTATTATTTAATTCTTTTGATTTGTCGTTATGCAACGAATTCCGTTCATAAAATGTTTTAATATATATTTGTCAAATGAATGGAGATTAGGTATTTTTTGTTCAAGGTATTCAATTCCTATCGTGTTAAATTCCTGTATAACGATTGTAATCTCTTTAGAATCGTCTTCAAGATTTATAAGACCTGCATTTTGTATCTTTTTACTAATCATCCTCGGTAATCCGTATTCTTCAAGTTGAAATACAATTTTAGGTAAAAAGGCATTTGATGCTTTATATACAAAATTGGCGATATTTGAGGAATTAGGATAAAGTTCTTGACGTATAATATTAATTACCGCAATAATAGATGAGAGATTAAAGGATACATATCTTTCAAATGTAAATATATCCTCATATGTAATACCATAATCTTTTACTGTGTTATATAGCTCTTTTATAGTCATTTTCCATCCATTACTACATGCACATGCATAATACCGTAAATGTCCTTTTCGATGATATTCCAAAATTTCTATGATATCTCCTAAAGCATCCCTCCATTCCCATGTATTATTGTTTTGTAAAGCATCGCAATTTGTTGGCCAATTGGAATCAGTTTTCAATTTTTCCGCAATTATCTTTAACATTGATGGTTTACAACTTCTGATTTGTGGTATTCTTTCAATTCTATGCCAAATATCCGTTCCAAGAAGTTCTATCATTTCATCTTGATATCGTTGAATTTTTACATATTGTTCATTATTCAATTTTATACCGGGGTCATTTCCATCAAGTTTTTTTACTACATCATCAGGAAACTCTAATCTCAATTTAGTATTTTCTTGACTTGGTGGCTCTTCAAGCATATAGACACGACCTACAAAATAACGAAACATTCTGCCTGCGCGTCCAATGATGTTGCGAAAGGTAAAATAATCAATCTTATGAGCCCCGTTCTTATTTGACCATAAAACGACACTCTCTGCTTGAGTATTTACTCCTTCAATTATAGACGAGGTCGATACCAAATAATCTAACCCATTCTGTTCTTCAAATAGTTTTATTTGAATTTGACTAAGAGAACGATGTAGCTGACCATTATGAATACCAATACCATGTTTGACTAAATCTTTAAGAATATACTTTTCTCCATAATTGCATTCCAGCCAATCAGAAAAATTAGCAAGCAGTTCAGAGTCTTTATTATATAAATTTCTGTTAAGAATTGTTGTTACTTCTTCAATTCCCTTATATGTGCCGGTATATATCAAAGCTTTACCTATACCTGTATTTATTAATTCAATAAGTTTACGTGTCTTAAAACTCTGTTTATCTTCATTCTTTGGTCTGCTTTTATATAACCGCCATGCATGCGTTACAACGGTCTTAAAATCCATACGCAGAAATGTCATCCCTTCAGTGAATACATTTTCTTCTATTTCATGGATATTTGGGGCAAGATAATATCTTTGTTTAGCTTTCTTTCCGAGTTCTACCATTGAACTGAGTAAAGTGGAGCTTCTTTCAAGATCAAAATTTGTACTTGCCTTATAAAACTCATCAACGATTAGAATATCAATTGAAGGAAGTTTATCTATATAGGCAAAAGCTCTTTCTTGCGGAAATACCAATATGTTTTTCTCCGCAAGTTCTACATCTGTTGTTGTAATTATTTTATATTGATGAGAGAATTTTCGGCAAATTCGTCTTCTTGTTTCATCTGCAAGAGCAACCGTAGGTACTAATATTACAACATTAATTGGTTGTTTAATCGCAATAAATGCATCAATAACAAAACTTTTACCAAAACTTGTAGGAGCACTCACCGCAACGCTTTTCCCTTCTAATAACTTCTTTAATACCTGTGATTGAGCAGTATGTAAGACACAAGGTTTTCTTTCTCCAATATTAACTTTAAAAACTTCACATACAAACCGATCTTCCCAAGATGCAGTATATGTATCAATATACGGTAAAAGCCCCACTTCACGAATAAGATGGTTGACTAATTCCATATATGAATTATTGTTAGTACCATTAATCTCATGAAGTAATGTAATTACTTTGGATCTTGCATTACTTATATCACCAGCATTTAGAACATTACTTATATCTAAACATGTATTATATATATCATTCGTCTGCATCATTTTTGAGATTTTTTGCTTGTGAAATAAACCAGTTTACTATTTTTGTTTTATCAGGAACAGGAAAAAGAATCAAATGAAAGTTTATTTCCGAATACTTATGAACAGAACTAAGCTTGTTGATCTGCTTCTTAAAAAACGAATGAGCACGATCTCTATGAAAAGAAATAATACTATTTTTATACTCATCACTCATTTCAGTAGTACTTGCTGTTATCTGGCATTCATGTAATAAAAGAATAGGTATATGTAGTTTGGGTTTTATTTCGTCAATGGAAGTATTCTCATCGAAACATTCTTTTATCTTTTTAAGTAATGTTTGGTTTTCAATTTGTTTATCAAGTTCATTGAGATTGGTCATTATTCCGCATTCCTTTTTCATAATAGGTTTGCGCAACATTTGTTCAACAGAATTTATTGGTTCGTATAATCGCGCATCCTCAAGAGAATTATAAAATTTAGCTTCTCCTAACCAAAGTTGAAAGCCTCCATTTGGGTCAATTACAATGTGTACAGAATCAGAGCCCTTTGCATTATCATTATCATTCTGTTTATAAAAAATTTTAGGTATTGCAGATAAGGCTTTATAATGGTTCTTCATTATGCCATATAGAATAATTTCCGCTATTTCACTTCCCTTTCCATTCTGCTCTTTGTCAACAAGTCGTAAATGTTTGGCAGCCTCAATAAGCCTACCGTAATCATTATCTATTAATTTCTCTCGTTCTTGTGCAGACAAAGCTGTTTCTGCAATATTACTGAAAACAAATTCTTTGAATTGACGATATCTCCAACTGCCATCTTCAAAGCCATTAGCAACTGATAATAACCTGTCATTATGATCTGGATTTATTTCTTGCTTTTTTGTATTAAAATTAACAAAACAATCATCAACTAATATATCAAAATTCCAAATTTTATTGCTCATACACTTTATTTACATGCTTAAAAATGGTGAAACATCTATATTCCTTTAGATACTATTTTTTTGTATGACAAATAAGTTCATGAACATCAACATCAAGCAAATTTGCAATACGAACAAATGTGTACAAATCAGGTTGAGAATGATTATTACACCATTTAGATACTGTTGCAGGATCTTTCTGTAATTGTTTTGCCAACCATTTGCTCATAACTCCTTTTTCTGATAGTACATTTTTAATGTTGTTTAAAATTGCCATTACAATTAATTTTTAGATTGCGTTAAATGCAAAGTTACAACTTTTTATTAACTATATGAATTTCTAACGATAGAAATTGGTTGGATCAATCAAAAAACTGGTTTTAAGGTCATTAAAACACCCAAGTATATAAAAAGTAAACGGGCAGCACCACAAAATGTCGCCCGTTTCCTTTTTCATGTTGGCCGCCTCACTCCAGCGGCTTGCGGTAGTTCGCTTCCAGCACCTCGCGCAGCCCCGTTTCCGGGTAAAGCACCTTCCCTCCCAAAAGTATGAAGGACAACACGCGGTTGTTGCGGTATTCCTGCAAGGTGCGTCGGCTGACACGGAGCAGTTCCGCCACCTCACCGTCAGTCAGGTAACGTTCCCCGTCCAGCGGAGGGCGGTAACTTTCCAGAAATACAGACAGCCATTTCGAGCCTTTGCGCATATCCTGCATCACAGAGGCTATCGGCTCGTCTTCCATCGTAAAAACATCGTTGGTCTCGTTCATCATAACTTCGGATTCAGTGGGTGAATAAATCAAATCATCTGCCGTGCGAATAGAGCGTGCCGATAAGCGGTATCAACCTCTTAACCTCCTCCGGCTTGTAATAGAACCTGCGGTTTATCTGCGAGTAGCCGATAAGCCGCCTGTCGCGCAGCGTCTGCAACGTGCGCGGGCTTATTCTCAACTGCCCGCAGACCTCCTCGCCCGTGAGCCATCTTTCCATGCGCCCCGTGTCGCTTTTGCGCCTTAGGGCGGCGACCTTCTCCGAGAGTGCGCCGAATGCCGCCACCATCATCTCGAAAGTCTTTTTCTCGATAGATACTATTTCCATATTCATGCAATTATCGGTTTGCCCGCAAAGGTAACGATGCAGCCCTTAACACGTACCGTTTTCCGCTGAAAGGCTGCCTGTTGCACCGTTTGACCGGGTTACGGAGCCATCTTCCGTAAAAATCTTACGTGAGTCACGTAGTGAGTTGTTAAAGCCCCTTTTGTTTATTGCCGAATTTTGTCGCAGAAACATAGAGCAAGCCGAGTGTAGAGCGTCAAACTTGCTTGAACGGTATGCCGAGGCGCAGCCTATGTTCATGAAAATAAACAAAAATAAAGGACTGAATATGAAAGTGATAACGATGGAAAGTTCTGCCTTCCGGTCATTGACGGAACAGATAGCGGAGATTGCGGCACACGTCCGTGCCGCCTCCGGCGACAAGAAAGCGGCATCGCCCGACAGGTTGCTCACCACACGCGAGGCGGCGCACCTGCTTAACGTGAGTACCCGCACCCTCCAGCGTATGCGCAGCGAGCAACGCATCGGTTATGTCGTGCTTCGCGGTAAATGCCGCTACCGGCAGTCGGAAATAGACCGCCTGCTTGAAGCGTGTGCCGTCAACGAGGACGCGGCGACACCGCAGGAATTGAAACGCAACCACACGCTGCGCACTGGCGGCAAACCAAAAGGAAGGAGGACATAGGTCATGGAACTGCTCACACGAAACAACTTCGAGGGCTGGATGCAGAAGCTGATGGAACGGCTCGACCGTCAGGACGAACTGCTGCTGGCGATGAAGGCTGAGGGGAAACAGCCTACTATCACGGAAAGCATCCGCCTTTTCGACAATCAGGATTTGTGCATGCTGCTCCAGATAAGCAAGCGCACACTGCAACGCTACCGCAGTGTCGGCGCATTGCCCTACAAGACACTGGGCAAGAAAACCTATTACAGCGAGGAGGATGTGCTGACATTCCTTTCCAACCATATCAAGGACTTCAAAAAAGAAGATATAGCCTTCTACAAGGCTCGTATCCATAATTTCTTTCATAAATAACCCATTAAAACATTTTTCAAATGGCAAAGAAAAAAGACGAAAAGGACGTGCTGGTAGTCCGTGACGAGAAGACGGGCGAGATCAGCGTGGTAGCCGGGCTGAATGCAGACGACACACCCAAGCGTACCCCTGCGAAAGCTGAGAACGCGCAGAGTTTCCTGCAATTCGACCGACACGGCGACGTGCTGGACAACTTCTTCAAGAACTTCTTCCGGCAGTGCAAGGAACCCAGCCGCTTCGGTTTCTACCGCATCGCGGCAGACCAAGTGGATTCCATGCTTGGCGTGATGAAAGACCTGCTTCAGCATCCGTACCAGAACAAACAAATCCTTGCACCGCACAAAATCGACACCTTCCCTTATCAACAGCAGGTGCAGGAAGAGATGGCGGCACAAAAGACAGAGAAACAAGAACCTCAAAAACAGGAAAACATGGAACAACAGAAAGAACAGCAGGAAAGCCCGCAACAGACGCAGGGCAGACAGGGCTACCAACCCATCAACGAGAGCAAAATCAACTGGCAGGAGCTGGAGGACAGATGGGGCGTGAAGCGTGACGACCTTGAAAAGTCCGGAGACCTTACGAAGATGCTCCACTACGGCAAGTCCGACTTGGTAAAGGTCAAGCCCACCTTCGGCGGCGAATCATTCGAGCTGGACGCCCGCCTCTCCTTCAAGAAGGACGGCGAGGGAAATGTCAGCCTCGTGCCGCACTTCATCCGCAAGGAGCAGAAGTTAGATGAGTACAAGGAACACAAATTCTCCGACGATGACCGGAAGAACCTGCGCGAAACGGGCAACCTCGGCAGGGTCGTGGACATTGTGGACAGGGAAACGGGCGAAATCATCCCCTCCTACATCAGCATCGACCGCAAGACGAATGAAATCACGGACATTCCGGCAAACAAGGTGCGCATCCCGGAGCGCATCGGCAAGACGGAAATCACCAAACAGGAGCAGGACATGCTCCGCGCCGGACTGCCCGTGCGCGACAAGCTCATCGAGCGCAACGACGGCAGGAAGTTCGTCACCACCCTTCAAGTGAACGTGGAGCAGCGCGGCGTGGAGTTCGTGCCGGGAACCGGAAGGTCGCCCCGTACCGCACAGACGCAGGAAGCCAAAGGTGACACCTCGAAAAGTCAGGCGCAAGGCGGGGAAAATGCCGCACAGACCAAGAAGGAGCAACGCCGCAACACGTGGATGAACGAGGACGGCAGCATCCGCCCCATCAGCAAATGGAGCGGCGTGAACTTCACCGACAAGCAGAAAGCCGACTACGTGGCGGGTAAAGCCGTGAAACTGGAGAACGTGACCGACAAGCAGGGCTTCCATGCCACGATGTATATCAAGTTCAACCCGGAGAAGGGCCGCCCGTACCGCTACGAAACGAACCCCGACAACGCCCAGCAGGTCGCCCCGTCCAACGAGAGCCGCACACAGGTGGCGGTGAACAACGAGGGCAAAACCAACGAGGCGACAAAGAACCTGAAAGAGCCTTTGCAGAAAGGTCAGACCGCCCCAAAGGACGACCGCCAGCAACAGCAGCAGGAGAAGCCGAAAAAGAAGAACAACAAAGGCATGAAAATGTAATCCCGTGTCCGCCACTGAATCCAAAATAAAATCCAAAGTATCAACAAAAAAGCAAGAAAACATGAAGACAATCATTGCAGAAAAGCCCTCCGTGGCACGTGAAATCGCCCGCATCGTGGGCGCGACAAAGAGAGAGGAAGGATATTTCGAAGGAGGCGGCTATGCCGTGACATGGGCATTCGGACACCTCGTTCAGCTTGCCATGCCCGACGGCTACGGCGTGCGCGGATTTGTCCGTGACAACCTCCCGATTATTCCCGACACATTCACGCTCGTCCCCCGTCAGGTCAGGACGGAGAAAGGTTACAAGCCCGACAGCGGCGTGGTGTCGCAGATAAAAGTCATCAAAAGACTGTTCGACACAAGCGAACAAATCATCGTGGCGACCGATGCCGGACGCGAGGGAGAGCTTATCTTCCGCTACCTCTACCACTATACGGGTTGCACCACTCCTTTCGTGCGTCTGTGGATCAGCTCGCTCACCGACAAGGCTATCCGTGAGGGACTGCGCAACCTCGAAGACGGCAGCAGGTACGACAACCTATACCTCGCCGCCAAAGCGCGGAGCGAATCCGACTGGCTCGTGGGCATCAACGGCACTCAGGCGTTATCCATAGCCGCCGGACATGGCACGTATTCGGTGGGGCGTGTGCAGACACCCACGCTGGCGATGGTGTGTGAACGCTATTGGGAGAACCGCCGTTTTACGTCCGAAGCATTCTGGCAGCTCCATATCGCAACAGACGGTTGCGACGGCGAGGTCGTGAAACTCTCATCCTCCGAGAAATGGAAGTCGAAAGAACCGGCAACGGAGCTATATAATAAGGTAAAGGCGGCAGGCAGCGCAACGGTAACGAAAGCAGAGCGTAAGGAGAAGACGGAGGAAACTCCCTTGCTGTACGACCTGACCACGCTCCAAAAAGAAGCCAACGCCAAGCACGGCTTCACGGCGGAACAGACGCTTGAAATCGCGCAGAAGCTCTACGAGAAGAAGTTGATAACCTATCCGAGAACGGGAAGCCGCTACATCCCCGAAGACGTGTTCGCTGAAATCCCCAAGCTACTCGCCTTTATCGGCACGCAGCCCGAATGGAAAGACAAGGTGCGGGCAAAAGCCATCCCGACACGCCGTAGCGTGGATGACGGCAAGGTAACAGACCACCATGCCCTGCTCGTCACGGGAGAGAAACCGCTCTTCCTCTCCAAAGAGGACAGCACCATTTATCAGATGATTGCCGGACGAATGATAGAGGCATTCTCCGAAAAATGCGTCAAGGACGTGACTGCTGTCACGGCAGAATGTGCCGGAGTGGAGTTCACCGTGAAAGGCAGTGTCGTGAAGCAAGCCGGATGGCGTGCCGTCTATGGCGAGGAAAAGGAGGAAACTACCATCCCCGGCTGGCAGGATGGCGACACGCTCACGCTGAAAGCCACCTCCATCACCGAAGGAAAGACCAAACCCAAGCCGCTGCATACCGAAGCCACCCTGCTCTCGGCAATGGAAACAGCGGGCAAGGAAATTGAGGACGACGCGCTGCGGCAGGCGATGAAGGACTGCGGCATCGGCACTCCCGCCACACGAGCGTCCATCATCGAAACGCTTTTCAAGCGCGGTTACATGGAACGCTGCAAGAAGTCGCTTGTTCCCACCGAAAAGGGACTCGCCCTCAATTCCGTGGTGAAGACGATGCGCATCGCCGATGTAGCCATGACGGGCGAATGGGAAAAGGAACTGGCACGTATCGAGCGCGGGGAACTGCCCGCCGACACTTTCCGCAAGGAGATAGAGGCGTACACACGGGAAATCACCTCCGAACTGCTCTCGTGCGACAAGCTCTTCGGCAGCCGTGATTCCGGCTGCGCGTGTCCCAAGTGCGGCACGGGCAGGATGCGGTTCTACGGCAAGGTGGTACGTTGCGACAACACGGAGTGCGGACTGCCCGTGTTCCGGCAGAAAGCGGGACGCACCCTGTCCGACGACGAAATCAAAGACCTGCTCACCGACGGGCACACCAAGCCGCTCAAAGGCTTCAAGAGCAAGCAGGGCAAGAACTTCGATGCCATAGTCGCCTTTGACGGGGAATATAACACGACGTTCGTGTTCCCGGAAAAGAAATGCAAGTCTTCCTATCCGAAAAAAAGGAAATAATCACTAACTTTTGATAAGTTAGGCTGCATCTCAACAATAGAAACAAACAAGTTTTTTTCGTATTGTCTTCGATTTGCACTAACTTTGCCACTTGTTCAGAGTAATGAATTGTTCTTCGATACCGGATTACACTCATACTTTGGATTTAGTGGTGGCACTCGGAGGGATACCGAGTGCCTTTTTCTTCCTTTTTCCAATCAATTATCCCGTTAAATATCAATCCACTAAACTCCAAAGTAATGAACAACAAGAAGAAAAACGAGGGTCAGACCGACTTTTCCTATTACGGTCTGTACCTGCTGGACTACCTCCGCACGAACAAGTTTGAACAGGCGACTGACACCGCTTTCATACGGGAACGGGCCGACCGTGCCGCCGAAACGTATGAAAAGGCGCGGCTCGAAGGCTATCCCGCCGATGGCGCGCAAGAGCAGGCGATGGACACGCTGCTGCGCGGGCTGCGCTATTCCCGGTACGCCATTCTCCGTGAAGTCGTGGAGAGCGAGTTTTTCGACGAAGTGCCGGAAGAGAAACAAGAAGCCTTTATTCTGAAACTCATGCCGCTTGTCGGCAACGTGTTCTCCGTCTATGACCTTTCGGACGACAACTTCGCCCTGTCTTCCGATTACGACCTGCTCTACACGGAGCTGACGGGGGCAACCGTCCTTTACATCGGGGAATATGGCGTTTAACCGCAAACAGAAACTGCGGGACAACATCGAGGCGATACGGACGGCATTCATCCTTGACAGGGAAAACAGGACAGCGACAACCGAAGAGCGTGCCATACTTCAAAGGTACTGCGGTTTCGGCGGTCTGAAATGTATCCTCAACCCTGCAAAGGAACTGACGGATGCCGTCCGGTGGGCGAAATCCGACCTCGAACTGTTCGCCCCGACAGTGGAGTTGCACAGGCTTATCCGTGAGAACAGCAAGGACGAAACAGAGTACAAGCGGTTTGTGGATTCGCTGAAAGCGTCCGTGCTGACCGCTTTCTACACCCCCAAAGAGATAACCGACACCATCGCGGACGTGCTGGCAGATTACAGCGTCCGCCCCGCCCGTATGCTCGAACCGTCGGCGGGGGTTGGCGTGTTCGTGGATTCCATGCTGCGGCACAACCCCAATGCGGATGTGATGGCTTTCGAGAAGGATCTGCTCACGGGTACAATCCTGAGGCATCTCTATCCCGGCAAGAAAACGCGCACCTGCGGTTTTGAGAAAATCGAAAGACCGTTCAACAATTATTTCGACTTGGCGGTGTCCAACATTCCGTTCGGAGACATAGCCGTGTTCGACCCTGAGTTTCAGCGGAGCGACTCATTCGGCAGACGCTCCGCCCAGAAAGCCATCCACAACTATTTCTTTCTCAAAGGACTGGATGCCGTGCGTGACGGCGGTATCGTGGCGTTCATCACCTCGCAAGGGGTATTGAACAGCACCAAGACCTCCGTGCGTAACGAGCTGTTCAGTAAGGCTGATCTGGTATCCGCGATACGCCTGCCCAACAACCTGTTCACGGACAACGCGGGGACAGAAGTGGGCAGTGACCTGATTGTCCTGCAAAAGAACCTCAGCAAGAAGGAAATGTCGCAGGACGAGCGGCTGATGACCGTAATACAGACGGACACGAAAACCGACCTGACCGACAACGCCTATTTCATCCACCACCCGGAACGCATCGTGCATACGACGGCGAAACTTGACACCGACCCATACGGGAAGCCCGCTATGGTCTATCTGCACGAGGGCAAGGCAGCAGGCATCGCCGGGGATTTGCACCGTATGCTCGACGAGGATTTCCATTACAGGCTCGCCATGCGTCTGTATTCGGGTTCAATCCGGCAGTCGGGAACGGAAGAAAAAGTTACCGTTCAAAAGGAGGTGGAGCGTACTGCCATAAAGATGGAAACAACATCTTCGATGCAGGCGGTGGAAACTCCGACGGAGAAACCGCAACCCACAGAGGAAAAGCCGGAGATAGAGCCACGTCCGAAATATTCTGACGGTGTGCAGCTATCCTTGCTCGATCTCTGGGGGATGACGGAAGAAGTCAGCCAACAACCGAAAACCGCCAAAAGGAAAAAGGAGGCGAAAAAGGAAAGCTCGGCAAGGCGCGTTCTACCCAAGCCACAGGTGCATGTCACACAAAATGTTACGGCTGTGCCGACGGCTACCACCCCTAAGACTGTAACAGAGAACAAGGAGGCTAAAACGGAGAACACCGCCAAGCCTGCCGACCCGGACGACATCTATGCCACGTTGGACTGGGATACCAATCCTCCCATCAACGGCTTCTACGAGATGATGATGGATTTGACGCCGGAACGCAGGAAGGAACTTCGGGAACTGGCAAGGCAGCATAACGAGAAACAAGCGGCGGCGGAAAAGATGGAAGTGAAAGCCGTGCCGGACACTCCCCGTGAGCAACCACGGCAGGAGGAAACACAGCCGGAAGCAGTCACCGCACCTGCCGTTACAGATACCCCACCGGAAGCGGTGGCGACCTCCCTTTTCCCCGACATCGAAGCGGAGAAGCCGAAGGAAGAAGTCGTGGACCTTTCGCCGCGTGCCTACCACCGCACGCCGGAGATGCACCTGCGCGAAGGGTCGCTGGTGGCTGACAGGGGGCGTCATAACATCGGCTACCTGAAGGACATCACGCCATACGGGGCGACATTCCAGCCGCTCGACCTGAAAGGCTACCAGAAGGAGAAGGCGTTACAGTATGTTTTACTCCGTGACGCCTACGAGCGGCTGTACCGCTATGAATCGAACCTGCATGAAGCAAATGTCCCGTGGCGAGAGCATCTAAACACCTGTTACGATGAGTTTGTCATGCGCTACGGCAACCTCAACGCCAAGCAGAACGTGAAGTTAGTGATGATGGACGCGGGCGGGCGTGACATCCTTTCGCTGGAACGGGCGGAGAACGGGAAGTTTGTCAAGGCGGACATCTTCGAGCGTCCCGTTTCCTTCTCCGTGGAGAGCCATGCCAACGTCGGCTCACCCGAAGAAGCACTGTCCGCGTCGCTCAACAAGTTCGGCACTGTCGATCTCGACTATATGCGGGAGATAACCGACAGTACGGCGGAGGATTTGCTCACAGCCCTGCAAGGGCGCATCTATTACAATCCGCTCGTAACCGGTTACGAGATTAAGGACCGCTTTATTGCCGGAAACGTGATAGAGAAAGCGGAACGCATAGAGGCTTGGATGGGCGAAAACCCCGAAAGTGAACGTATGCCGGAGGTGAAGCAGGCGTTGGAGGCTCTGAAAGATGCCGAACCGCCGCGCATCGCTTTTGAAGACCTTGATTTCAATTTCGGGGAACGCTGGATTCCGACGGGTGTCTATGCCGCCTACATGAGCCGGCTGTTCGACACGGAGGTGAAAATCGCCTACTCTGCAAGCATGGACGAGTTTTCGGTGGCGTGCGGCTACCGCACCATGAAAATCACGGACGAGTTTCTGGTGAAGGGGTATTACCGTAACTATGACGGCATGCACCTTCTGAAACACGCCCTGCACAACACCTGTCCCGACATGATGAAGTCCATCGGCAGGGACGAGCATGGCAACGACATCAAGGTGCGCGACAGCGAGGGAATACAGCTCGCCAACGCCAAGATTGACGAGATACGAAACGGCTTCTCCGAATGGCTCGAAGAGCAGTCGCCACAGTTCAAGGAGCGGCTGACGACGATGTATAACCGCAAGTTCAACTGTTTCGTGCGCCCGAAGTATGACGGCTCGCATCAGACTTTTCCCGACCTCAATCTGAAAGGGCTGGCAAGCCGGGGCATCAGGAGCGTCTATCCCTCGCAGATGGATTGCGTCTGGATGCTGAAACAGAACGGCGGCGGAATTTGTGACCACGAGGTTGGAACCGGCAAGACGCTGATAATGTGCATCGCCGCGCATGAAATGAAGCGTCTGAACTTGGCGCACAAGCCGATGATTATCGGGCTGAAAGCCAATGTTGCGGAGATTGCCGCCACCTATCAAGCGGCATATCCCAACGCGAGGATTCTGTACGCTTCGGAGAAAGACTTTTCGACCGCCAACCGCGTGCGTTTCTTCAACAACATCAAGAACAACGACTACGATTGTGTCATTATGTCGCACGACCAGTTCGGCAAGATACCGCAGTCGCCGGAGTTGCAGCAGCGCATCCTGCAAGCGGAGCTTGACACGGTGGAGGAAAACCTCGAAGTGCTGCGCCAGCAGGGAAAGAACGTATCGCGGGCGATGCTGAAAGGTCTGGAGAAGCGCAAGCATAACCTTGAAGCGAAATTGGAGAAGGTGGAACACGCCATAAAGTCACGCACGGACGACGTGGTGGACTTCAAGCAGATGGGCATCGACCACATTTTCATTGATGAATCGCACCAGTTCAAGAATCTGACTTTCAACACGCGCCACGACCGTGTGGCGGGATTGGGGAACAGCGAGGGAAGCCAGAAGGCACTGAACATGCTCTTTGCTATCCGCACCATACAGGAGCGCACGGGCAAGGACTTGGGGGCGACCTTCCTCTCCGGCACGACTATCAGCAACTCGCTGACTGAGCTGTACCTGCTGTTCAAGTACCTGCGCCCGAAGGAGCTGGAACGGCAGGACATTCGATGTTTTGATGCGTGGTCGGCGATATTTGCCAAGAAGACAACGGATTTTGAGTTCAACGTGACGAACAACGTGGTGCAGAAGGAGCGTTTCCGCTACTTCATCAAAGTGCCGGAGCTTGCCGCCTTCTATAATGAAATCACGGACTACCGCACGGCGGAGGATGTGGGCGTGGACCGTCCCAACAAAAACGAGATACTGCACCACATACCGCCCACGCCGGAGCAGGAGGACTTCATACAGAAGCTGATGCAATTCGCCAAGACGGGCGACGCCACCCTGTTGGGCAGACTGCCGCTTTCGGAAACGGAGGAAAAGGCGAAGATGCTTATCGCCACGGACTATGCCCGGAAGATGGCACTCGACATGCGCATGATAGACCCGCATTACGAAGACCACCCCGACAACAAGGCGAGCCACTGTGCCAAAATAATCGCGGAGTATTATCAAAAATACGACGCGCAGAAAGGCACGCAGTTCGTTTTCTCTGACTTGGGGACTTACCAGCCGGGCGATGGGTGGAACGTCTATTCGGAAATCAAGCGCAAACTGACGGAGGACTACGGCATACCGCCAAGCGAGGTGCGCTTCATTCAGGAGTGCAAGACCGACAAGGCTCGGAAGGCGGTGATAGATGCCATGAACGCCGGGACGGTGCGTGTGCTGTTCGGCTCCACCTCCATGCTCGGAACGGGTGTGAACGCACAGAAACGGTGTGTGGCAATTCATCATCTTGATACGCCGTGGCGACCGTCCGACCTGCAACAGCGTGACGGACGGGGAGTTAGAGCAGGCAACGAGATAGCCAAGCATTTCGCCGGGAACAACGTGGACGTAATAATCTACGCGGTGGAAAAATCACTGGACAGTTACAAGTTCAACCTCCTGCACTGCAAGCAGACTTTCATCAGCCAGCTTAAAAGCGGTGCTATGGAAGCGCGTACCATCGACGAGGGGGCAATGGACGAGAAATCGGGCATGAACTTCTCGGAATATATGGCGTTGCTATCCGGCAACACCGACCTGCTGGACAAGGCGAAACTGGAAAAACGTATCGCCTCGCTCGAAGGGGAACGCAAGTCGTTCAACAAGGGCAAGCGTGATTCGGAGTTCAAGCTGGAATCGAAGACCCGCGAGCTGGGCAACAACACAGCTTTCATAGATGCCATGACGGAGGACTGGAACCGCTTCCTCTCTGTGGTGCAGACCGACAAGGAGGGCAATCACCTTAATATAATAAAGGTGGACGGAGTGGATTCCGCCGATGAGAAAGTCATCGGAAAGCGTTTGCAGGAGATAGCCAAGAATGCCACGACCGGAGGGTTGTACACGCAGGTTGGAGAGTTTTACGGTTTCCCGATAAAGGTGGTCAGCGAAAGGATACTCAAAGAGGGATTGGAGTTTACCGACAACCGCTTCGTGGTCGAGGGGAACTACAAGTACACCTACAACAACGGGCATCTGGCGCTGGCTGACCCGTTGGCCGCCGCCCGCAACTTCCTCAACGCGATTGAGAGAATCCCCTCCATCATCGACCAGTATAAAGCGAAGAATGAGGTCTTGGAACGTGAGATACCGCAGTTGCAGGAGATAGCAGGCAAGGTGTGGAAGAAGGAGGAAGAACTGAAACAGTTGAAGTCCGAACTTGCCGCCCTTGACCGCAAGATACAGCTGGAACTTGCGCCGCCTACACCCGAAATCACCGAAAAGGAGCATGAAGGGCAACAGGTCAAACCGGAAGCGAAAGGTGTGCGAAACGGTATCAGGCAATATCCCGAAGATACATCACCGCAAATACGCAATCCATCGGAAAGTATTATCGCCAATCACACCATAACTGGGCATCCGGGGCTGTATGCCAAGGAGGAAACCCGGTCCAAAGGATTGAAAATATAACCTTAGGAATTTTATCTGAAGTATTAATAAGGGCTATCCCAAAAGGTCTAAAAGTAAATTTTATCCTTTCTGCAAGTATCTGTAGGATGGCAACTGCATTTTTTTTCTTTTTGGGCAGCCCTTATTAAAATTTATTCTTATTTTAGGTTATATACATTCATGTCCATTTATGTAAAAAATCCTGCTGACCTTGTTTATGTCTTGTCAGTCACCATTTGCAAAACCATATTTGACCCTCAAAGAGGCTGAATTTGATAAGCAACTTGCTACATACTCATAATAAGGAGCTAAATAGAACACGAATGGGAAATACTCAAATGCCAAACTAAAGAAGATATTGGCCAAAATAAACGTTATACCGAGAGAGAAACTTGATTTTTTTCAACTTCCTAAAACGTTGTTGTTCAAACATTTCTACTTATTTGTACTTACCAGTTGAACCTACGCTTCCCTAATAAAATGTCTATGGTAAAAAGTTAAAAAATCCTCCCACTTTTGTGAGGGCACTGAAAAAGTCCTTTCATAGGATAATCGGCTTATATGATCGGCATATACCCAATAAATATTTTGGATATATGCCGATTTTTGCGTATCTTTATAGATATAACACACAAAGATATGCTCCCGATTCAACAGACAATACAATTCAGCAATTACAGTGATTTATACGATTTGATTATCCCTCGCGATAATGTTCTGCGTAGGATTAATGACCTTGTTGACTTCTCCTTCATTTACAAAGAACTTATGGATAAATACTGCCATGACAATGGCCGCATGGCTGAAAGCCCTGTAATGATGTTCAAATATCTTCTTCTGAAGATAATTTATGACATATCAGATGTCGACGTTGTAGAAAGGTCCCGTTATGATATGTCGTTCAAGTATTTTCTTGGGATGAGTCCGGAAAACACAGACTTGATAAATCCCAGTTCTCTGTGCAAGTTCCGTAAGCTCAGACTAAAAGACAAGGACCTATTGAATCTTCTGATTGGCAAAACCGTTGAGATTGCGATTGAAAAAGGAATAATCAAATCACGTACTATAATCGTTGATGCCACCCATACCGGCTCACGAAGCAATCCTTATTCCCCGGTTGAGATATTGCGGCTTCGCTCAAAACAGTTGCGCAAATGTCTGTATGAATCAGATGAGACTGTCAAGAATACTCTTCCTGAAAAGAACACGGATGATAATCTGGAGCATGAGCTTGACTATACAAAAGATCTGCTGAAGGTCGTAGGTTCCAATCCCTGTCTTGCGGAAGTTCCTAAAATCAAGGAACGTCTCAACATGCTTAAGGAGGTACTTTCTGATATTGAAGACCATTATGTAACGTCCAAGGACGAGGACGCCAGGATTGGTCACAAAAGCAAGGAGGACTCTTTCTTCGGATATAAGACCCATATCGCAATGAGTGACGAACGCATCATAACGGCAGCGACAGTCACCTCCGGGGAGAAAGGAGATGGTCCCCAGCTTCAGGAACTGGTGGAACAAAGTCGCGCTAACGGCATGGTTGTAGATACAGTAGTCGGCGACACTGCGTACTCGGGCAAAGACAACATCATACTTTCAAATGACAAGGACAAAGGTTTTGAGCTGGTAGCCAGATTGAATCCGACAATCAGCAATGGCACGCGTAAGGAAGAAGACCGTTTTGCTTATAACAAGGATGCCGGAATGTTCGTATGTCCGGCCGGACATATGGCAATAAGAAAAGCGCGACAGGGAAAGAAGGGAGAGAAACAGAACCAGTCACTTGTGTTCTACTTTGATGTAGAGAAATGCAGAACCTGTTCCCGACGGAACGGATGTTATAAAGAAGGTGCCAAAAGCAAGTCTTATGCCGTGCAGATTAAATCGGGTGAACATCTACAGCAAGCCGACTTTGAACAAACAGAGGAGTTCAAGACAAAGGCTAAAGTCCGATATAAAATCGAGGCAAAAAACGCAGAATTGAAGAATGTATTTGGATACGACCGTGCGGACTCGTATGGTCTGGACTGTATGCGTATGCAGGGAGCAATGGTAATTTTTGCCGCAAATATAAAAAGAATCCTCCGACTGAGTTAAGGGAAGTTCATCATTATCCCAAAATAAGGCTGCACACAGCTGTTTTGAGTCAATACAAGGCCATATAACAGCTCAATCAATAAAAATTAGAGTTCGTCAAATCCCCGGATAAGGAGTTGGCGAACTCT
Organism: Phocaeicola sp.; assembly: GCA_029257865.1. Lineage (GTDB taxonomy): Bacteria > Bacteroidota > Bacteroidia > Bacteroidales > Bacteroidaceae > Phocaeicola. The sequence goes on along the minus strand of JARIAN010000012.1, from coordinate 191 downwards.
ATATTTTTTATATAATCCTCAGAGTACTCTGAATTGTGATTACTTTTTCAGTGCCCTCGGTCTATGGGAGCCTCTTTCTCGCCCGGCATCTGATATCGGTAAGTTTCCAATGTAGGACGTGGCTGCGCCGTAGCATTAATTACCCAATAAGGTTTCACGGCACGGTCGTCTGACAATACTGTAGCAAAATA
>JARIAN010000006.1 GCA_029257865.1 Phocaeicola sp. | reverse complement strand
GTTTGCCTTAGACCAGTGGGGATACAAACTCTAATCATTCCTTTTTCTGCCGGTTTGGTATACGGAGCGGAAACAACAAATAGATCCGGCAAAGAATGAGCTATTCAAACTTTGCCAGATCTATCTGCTATTAGACGGGCCATACCATAAATCATGCTAACACCCAACATAGCAATGCTCGATAAGCCATCTAAAAAACAATTACTTTTAATTTATTCATCTACCAACTTATTTGCTCCATTCATACTTTTTCTATAAGCTAAAGGAGTCACTCCATAAAATGATTTAAAACATTTGCTAAAATATTTCAAAGATGAAAAGCCCAGCTTATATGATATCTCTGAAACATTCAAGTCTGAAGCATTAACCAATAAGTTTTTGCCCTCTTCCAATTTCATTCTTAAAGTAAATTCATTAGGAGTTAAATTAGTTATTTCTTTAAAACGAGAATACAGTTTACTTCTTCCCATACCTAGTTCTGAAGCAATCATATCCATATTGAAATTAGGGTTGTCAAAATTAGCCTTAACTATATGAGTAACCTGATCTAAAAACTTCTGGTCTGAAGCATTTAGAGCCATTAAAGAACTATTGTTGTCCTTTGTTACGATATCCCCTCCTTTATCCCTTAGTCTATTTATCAAAGCTTTACGGCTGTTAACCAAATTATTGCATCTAGCCACCAAAACTTTAACATTAAACGGCTTGGCTATATAATCATCTGCCCCATAAGCATAGCCTTCCACAGTTTGTTCTACAGCTGTATGTGCCGTAAGTAAAACAACAGGTATATGTGAAATCTCAATACAATTCTTGATTTTATGACACATTTCAACACCAGACATTATAGGCATTTTTACATCACTAACAATAATATCTGGTTGAATATCACATGCCAAACGAAAACCTTCCTCTCCATTATTAGCTTTAAAGACATGATATATCGGAGAGAAAACCTCCTCAAGCATCTCAATTATATCTGCATCATCTTCTACTATAAGCATTTGGCATTTTCCTTTACCATCTATCTCACTTTCTTGAGCATTATCATTCTGAATAACATCTTTTTCCTTCATTGCCTCCGCATCCAGTCTCGCTTCTAGAATTTTGTCCTCAATGCCGTTTCTCAAGTCAACCTCTACTTCCGAATGAGCAAGCTGCTCCTCATCAAAATGTGCATTACCCAACAGCAACCTAATTTGAAACACACTACCCTTACCAATCTCACTTTCCACATCAATTGTTCCTTTATGAAGATTTACAATACTTTTTGTCAGAGCCAAACCAATACCTGTTCCAGTTGAAACTTGTGATTTACCACTATCCACTTGATAAAACCGGTCAAATATATTCTTCAAATCTTCTGTTGATATTCCACAGCCATTATCTTCAATCTTTATGACTATACTATTGTCTTCTAATTCCAACCTTAACACAATAACCCCTTTAGCCTTCGTGTATTTAAAAGCATTAGACAACAGATTAAAGACTGCCTTTTGCATCTGCACTGCATCAAACCATACCAAAACAGACTCATTATAAGGATAGATAAATTCATATTTAATATTACGCAATGCAGCATAGTCTTTAAAATCATAATATAAATCTTGTAGAAATTCAACCATATTATATTCCCTTACATTCAACTTTAGATAACCTTGATCTTGTTTTCTAAAGTCAAGCAATTCAGTAATAAGATTACGCATATGTATCGTGTTCCTATATATACGGCTCAATCTTCTCTTTACAGCCAAAGACAAGTCACGGTCTTCCCTCAACACTTCCAACTGTCCTATTATCAAAGTAAGAGGAGTACGGAATTCATGAGATATATTCGTAAAAAAACGCAATTTAAATCGATTCAATTCTTCAATATGCTCTTTTTCTTTCCTCTCATTTTCTAATGAAATTTCAAATAATTTCCTAGACATTTTCACATGCCAAACCATATAGACTCCTCCTGTCACAACAAAAAAGTACAATATATACATCAATGTAGTCCTATACCAAGGGGTCAATATTACAATAGGTAAAGCTATTTCTTTAAGGTCAGACATATTCACCCAATTACCTATTTCACGCACTTTTAAAACATAATTACCCGAAGGTAAATTAGTATAATGCAATGAGTGCTCTGTAGTTGATATCCATTTTTTATCAAATCCTTCCAGGCAATACTGATACCAAGTATTCCGTAAAGAATTGACATAGTTAGAGTTAGAAAAATCAACAATTATATTGTTTTGATTTGCCGTTAACACCAATTCTTCTGTAAAAGGTAACGACTGTTTCAATACTCCAGTTGCATCTCCTGCTATTATATCAATATTATTAATCTGTAACCTAGAAAAATAGATCTTATTATTAGGGATATCATCCAAATTAGACAACAAATCATTTTCTCTAAATGAAATCATCCCATCAAGTCCACCCACATAAATGAGTTCATCACTTGCCACTAACACACCACAACCTTCAGCCATAGTCGACAAGCCCTCTTTTCCACGCATTTCCACCGAATAAAACCATTTGGCAAAAGGAGAATAGATAGACAATCCCTTATCGGTAGAAATTAATATATTATTATTTGAAGTTTCAATTACATTATAACAATAATTACTCAACAAATTATCATCTTCTCTAGTAAAATGTTCTAACTCATCTGTCGTTTTATCATAAGAATAAAGACCATTTCCTGAGGTTGTTATATAGATTATCCCATCAGAACTTTGCACTACTCTTGTCACATTTTCATGTTCAAAGAACAAATCGTTAAATTTCCAGGGATGAAAATCCTTTATATTGCGAAGATTCATTACAAAAAGATTCTGACCTGTATTCAACCAGGCATAGCCCTGCCTGTCTACCTCAAAATTAATATAATAGTAACTATCATCCAGCAATTCAAATTTACCAGTTGCGGAAGATAGTTTCCAAAAGCCATTACGTGCTGAAACATATAAGTCTCCTTCAAACATCTCCGTATGGAATATGATATCATTAGGACCTTTTACCCCTGCATCCTTCAAATAATTATGTACCTTTCCCGTCAATCGGTCAAGTCTAGAAAGTCCCCCCGTATGGGTTCCTATATAAATCTGTTCATTTTTCCTATCATAAGAAATTGTCTTTACATTATTATGTAAAAGTCCGTTCACCCCAGCTGTATAATATGTGAATTTCTGAGTCTTACGATTCAAACAATTAACACCTCCTCCATCTGTTGCCATCCAAATATTTCCATCATTATCCTCCACCATATCTCCAACTAAAGGAAAATTCAAACAGTCATCCCTCAATTCATTGCACATATAGTTATTATATACACTATTTTGGGGGTTAAAGTAATTTACTCCTCCATAATAAGTTCCTACCCAAATAGTACCTTGAGAATCTTTATACAAAGAAAATACTGAAGAATGAGACAATCCTCCTAACCGATGTAAAGAACGGTGGACCCTATATGTACCTGAATATGGATTATAAACTTGCAAACCATCAAATGTACCAAACCATATATTATGGTCATCATCTTCCACCAACTGACGAACCTGATTACTCACCACATGACTAGGAGAGATTGGTGCCTTCACCACTGTTCCGTCACTCTTTATTGAATAAAGTCCATCCATTCTAGAAGATACCCATAATTCATTTCTTGAACTCATCAAAATACTATAAACATCTATATTAGGAATTACTGCTGAGATTCTATCTGAATCCAAGTTATATTCAAATAACCCATCTACTCCACCTATATATATCACTGACCTGTTCACTTGATATATAACAGAAGGACGTACAACTCCCAACTCTCTGACAAATTTAGACTTTTCTTTATCAACATCATACAAGAACAGCGAATCTTTAACTGTAAACCAAATATTCTTATCCAAAGTATTCCCCAAAGCTGTCACATGTTTGCTATACACTTTGCTGAAACGGTCATTCAAAATATTATATTTAAACAATACATTACTTACCAAAAGAAAAACATCTCCATTTTCTCCTCCAGTAATATTCTTTACCTCCTTACCTGCGACAAAATGCTCATCATTCCGCTCTAAAACAGTTTGAGGTCTTAAACTTTTAATCTGTTTCCCATCATATCTATTAACCCCTTCTCTTGTTCCAAACCACATCCGCCCCAATGTATCTTGGTAAATACACATAACAGACGACTGAGACAAGCCATCTTTTACACTTAAATTCTGAAAAGATTGAGCCAAAACATTCAATGGGAATAATACAATTAACAACAGATAGAATATATTTTTCATAATACCAATACTTTATTCAAGATAAAAATATAACTCACTTTAGCTAATCCATACCTAACGCATGAAACTATAAATCCACAGACAAAATAAATGAAATTTTATACAATCCCCATATAAATTAACAAAAAAAATAAATACAATAACTGTCTTGAACTGAAAAAAATTGACCTACGCATTCCAAGCAGACAAAGTGTAGAGTCAACCAGCAAGTGCAACGTTACGAAATATTTTTGAAAAAGACTTCAGTTGGTGTAGAAAAATTAAGTTTTTCTCTTGGTCTGGCATTGATTTTTCTCCTAATCTTACTTATTTTCCCATCCGTAACCTTGCTTATGTCTGTTCCCTTGGGTATGTATTGTCTGATGAGCTTGTTCCCGTTTTCTACTGCCCCCTTCTGCCATGAGCAGTATGAGTCTGCAAAATAAACAGGTACTCCCAACTTCTTTGTAATCCATTCATGCTCGGCAAATTCAC
>JARIAN010000127.1 GCA_029257865.1 Phocaeicola sp. | reverse complement strand
TTGCTCATGGCTTTAAGTATTGAGTAGTTATGTTTGGCGACATCTAATTTACTCATTTTCCATAACATATGGGGTACTTAAAGCCCTTTTTATTTCACAAAAAATCTAAATCAGAAACTTGAGTTAGGTATATAATTAAAAACGAATACTTATGAATAATATTGATGAAATATATATGAAATCAGGATCAGCAACAATAGTAAAGAAGCACCAACGTACCTATACTTATTGTTGAATATGGTAAATACGCACATACCAATTATTACTAATCTGTATAATATACCGATAGAGGTAAAGTCTCCTGAAAATAACAGAACGGAACAGGATACCGCTATAGTTATGAGGATAATATTCAGCACTATCCTGAAAATATCGTTGATAATCTTATTTATTTCCATAATTTTTATAAGCAACAGTTAGCAACCCCTTTTCGTCTTTTATGATTTTGTAACTTCCTGTATTAAGCATTTCATTCCATTGCTTGAATACATCTAAAATAAAGTCATATAAGTCCTTTCGTACATTTATTTCCTCCGGTGTAGATAATGAGCATACAAGTTTTCCATCCTGTTCCGACAGATATTTCCTTGCCCTGTCTAAGGCTGCGAGATATACTACCTGATTATATAGATAATCGTTATTATATCCGTTACTATTCAATACGTCTATAGCAGAATAAGACATTTCGATAGTGGTTTGCAGATATGTAGTATCGGTAATGGATTCTCTGTACCTGTTTGCCTTTTCCATCATCTTATCAATTTTTTCCCTTGCTTTCAGGTCATCAGACATTACCGTATTATTTTCTTGTGCCATATTCATCAGAAACCAGACTTTCTTTTGCCATTCATATACAGCAAACCTCTCATCATCCTCATTGTCTGTATTGTCAATATAGCTTCTTATACTTGGCGCAGAAGGATACTTGGATTGTATTATGTCATCAACCAGATAGCCATGCACTCCCTTCAGGTTATTGAACAGAAAACCTTGGAACATCAGGTTTATATAGTCTTTATTTTCGTGCAGATATTGTTTGTAGGTTTTGTAGGTATGAGATTTCATATAGTCCGAAGTTTTGCTGTTGTAGTTCGTTTTCTCAAGTTCATCCTCTAGAGCCTTTTCTAGTCTCACATATTCTGAGGAATCCTCTATGCTGTACCAGTAGTGTTCATCAGGCTTTGAAGACATATCTATCCATGCCTTTGCTTCCCAATAGTCAATACCCATATTTACGGAATCTCTTTCTTCAGGAGATAGTTTATAGTATAGAGAATCTTTTTCCCAGTCTTTGAAAATGACTTCAATTGAGTCTGATTTCTCTTTCATTATACTTTTATAGATATCAGGTAGTTTTTTGTCCGATAAAGATGTTATCATGAATGTGCTGCTCTCTATCCGGCTATTAATCTGTGGATTTGAGATAATGGAGTCGTTATACACGAAAGCAATCTGTTTCCCTATTGCTTTTTCTGTCTCATGTGCCCATTTGTTGGTCTTATGCTTACTTATTCGTCCGCCAATAGCATATGTACCGTAATAGTCCTTTTCAAGTTTTAGTCCAACCATATCTTTTACAGTTATGATTGGTTTAGCAGATAAGCTGTCTGTACTTAATACGTGATACCAGCCGTTTTCTCTATGTATCAATGCCTGGTCATCATTATTTGTCCCATAAACGCCGGTAGGCCCGTCTGCACCTCCTATGATACCGGCAGCACTCTTTTGGGATGTATGACAGCTGGCAATAGAGATAGACATCAAAAATAAGAAGTAATATTGTTTCATATTTTAGTATTAATATTAGTTATACAAAGTTCGGGATAAGAAGGCTCCTTTAAATGTTGGTAATCATTGATTTGTTTTGTGTATTTAAGTCTGACAAACAACAATTTACAAAATTGATAATTATTAAGGCTGAATTTACGGAAAATTTCTGTATTATTGATGAGTTTGATAAGAATTTTGAGTTTGAACTGAAGAAAAATCTTCTTCTGGTCACTGAAGGAAAGAAAATTGTAATCGAAAAGCCTTGCTCTCAGATAGTGAAATAATGACCATCCTTCTGCTTTTCCATTTCGGGACTTATTGTAATTTCAAGCATTATTATATTTATTGTATTTGTGAACACATGAAACGTGATTTCTCTAGGACAGTAATATGGATCCAAACTTCATCTGTTGTGTAATGATAGGGACATAACATTCTGTTTTACAGGAGAGAATGTCAACGACCTGCTTAAAGACAAAGCTCAAGTTCGTACATTCTAGACATCGTTCGATAACGAATTCCCTAGTAATTCTGGTGGCAGTGCTGGGTGCTTATTGTTTCTTTGAAAACAAAAAGTTTGTTATGAAAGAATTGCCCAGTTAATCGAAACGAGCAACGCCGAAAGCCCCACGCTGATGTAATATATATATAACCGTACTTCCAACCGAATAATCGGAAGGATGTTGTCGGCTGTATACAATACACCCACTGGGGCGTTCCTCGTTGCTTTGTTTTTGATTAACTGTGGAGAGTTTGCGAAGTTCTACATAGTCAAAACCAAAGCGTCAGAAACGCCTTCAATATGTATGTTCCACCCATAATCTCATCTTCAAAGATGATGTCAACGTGGATAATCGAAACAAAAATACAATTTATATATGACATTTCATAATAAAGTACTAAAAACTTGTTCTTTTTCGGACAAAACTTATATAAATTCTAGCTTGCGTTATCTTTGCAACGCATTGACGCAAGTTGCTGATTCCATTTGCCTGTTATTTGTAACCCTACCAGCACGATGGTGCTGAATATAGCAATGTGTCAAAATGTATTTTTGGACGGCTGAGAATGGGAAATTCAGACCAATGATTCATGGTGTCAGGTTTTTCTTGATTCTGAAAGGTTAAAATTGAAGCTATTTGTTTGAACGATAGCCTGATAAGCGGGTGAAATCCGATTCCTTTGTAAGGTAATCTAGAAGGTTTAGAGAGGCGTTTTGAAGGTTTCTTCCCGATGAAGTAAAATCATGCCGATGTTTTAGGGGAATCTTGTAATTATTTTGATATAAATATATAAGCATTTGGCAAAAAATGTCGATAAGATGGAGTAAAAATGTCGAGTAGATTTCAGTATAGGGAGGGGGTAAATGCATTAATATTGGATATTTAAAGTATAAAGATGCAGTATGATATGCTAGAATCAGTGAGGCAAAAATGGTGTGAGATATTGAAAAGGCGTATTTCTGGACAATTTGTATAGAAAAATCCTATTATATATGAATTTTTGATATTCGGATGCTCTTGTTTGGGAGGCGGTGGAGAGGCGATAGACTCTTTTAAAAGGTGCTGTACCTGTGGCGACAGGTATGGGTAGGATTTCCCTACGGCTTCAAGTACACTTGTTTCAATGGAAAATTGATGAATTGTTTCTTCTTGCAGTTGGCGTTCTGCCGGAACCTTTTATTATCTTTGTATTCCAATTCATTTATACGAAATATGAAGAAATATGTATGTTTGGCTGCATTGCTCAGCCTTGGAGCCACTCTTTGTAGTGCATCCAACGAGAAGGAGGTTGTTTTGAAAATGATAGAAACCAGCGATGTGCATGGTTGTTATTTTCCTTACGACTTTATCCGTCAGACTCCGGTTAAGGGAGGGTTGGCACACGTTTCTACGTATGTCAACCAGTTGAGAAAAGAATATGGCGACCATCTTATCTTGATGGACAACGGTGACATCTTGCAGGGTCAGCCGGTAGCTTATTATTATAACTTTATTGACACGGTATCTACTCATGTGTGTGCGGATATGCTCAATTACATGAAGTATGATGTGGCTACAATGGGTAACCATGATGTGGAAACGGGGCATGCGGTATACGACCGTTGGGCGAAGCAGTGCAATGCTCCTGTGCTGGGTGCCAATATTGTGGATGCTGCTACGGGTGAGCCTTACTTCCCTCCGTATAAGGTGCTGGAGAGAGGTGGTGTGAAGGTGGCTGTCTTGGGGATGATTACTCCTGGTATCCCGTCATGGCTTCCTGAAAACCTGTGGAAAGGGTTGCGCTTTGAAGAAATGGAGCAGTGTGCGAAAAAATGGACGGAAATAATCCGTAAGCGTGAGAATCCGGATATCCTGGTCGGACTTTTTCATTCAGGTCCTGAGGGGAACAAACTGAATGGTATTGTGGAGAACGCTTCGGCCGATGTAGCTCGTAATGTTCCTGGGTTTGATGTGGTGTTTATGGGGCATGACCACAGACGCCATTGCAAGAAAATATTGAATGTGGCGGGTGACTCTGTATTGATTATAGATCCGGCTAACATGGCTAAAGTAGTGTCGGAGGTGACTTTCACTTTGAAGATGAAGAAAGGAAAGGTTGTAGGAAAGTCGGTACAGGGTAAGCTCTCTGATGTGACTTGTGTGCCTGCCGATGAGGCTTTCATGAAGCATTTCGCTCCGCAGCAAGAGGCCACTTCCAGTTTTGTGTCGCGCAAGATAGGTAGCATCAGTGCGCCAATCAATGCGAGAGATGCTTTTTTCGGACCTTCCGGCTTTGTGGACTTGATCCATCAGATGCAGCTTGACCTTACAGGGGCTGACCTCTCTTTCTGCGCTCCACTTTCTCCTACTGCGGAAATCGCTAAAGGAGATATTTATATGAGTGACATGTTTAATTTGTATAAATTTGAGAACATGCTTTATGTAATGGAGTTGACCGGAAAGGAAATCAAGGGATTTCTGGAGATGTCGTATGCATTGTGGACTAATCGTATGACTTCTGCAGATGACCATCTGCTGTTGATTAATGACAAGCCTAACAATTTTGGATGGTTCTGTAATCCTAGTTTCAACTTTGATTCCGCAGCGGGTATTCGCTATACGGTGGATGTTACCAAGCCTGAAGGGGAAAAGATTGAGATTGAATGCATGGCAGACGGCACCCCGTTCTCTTTGGATAAGACTTACAAGGTGGCTGTGAACTCTTATCGCGGAAATGGCGGCGGAGACTTGTTGACCAAAGGTGCAGGTATTGACAAGAAGGAGCTTCCTTCGCGTATCGTCTTTTCTACTGACAAGGATTTGAGATATTATTTGATGAAACACATCGAAAGGGTGGGTGAGTTGCATCCGCATGCGTTGAACCAGTGGAAATTCATTCCTGAGGAATGGACTGTTCCTGCTGCCAAGAGAGACCGTGAAACGGTGTTTGGTGGGAAATAGGACAGTTGTAGTTTTGTAAAGCAAAGGCTGGCTCATTGACACAGATGGGCCAGCCTTTGTTTTAATATATAAAATAGGGGAATAAAAAAACCGGCCTATCAAGTAGACCGGTTTTTTTATGTAAGCCGATAAGGATTCAGTATTACTGATTAACGCGCTTTTCCTGAATTCTTGCTTTTTTACCTGTAAGGGCACGCAAGTAATAAAGTTTAGCACGACGTACTTTACCTACCTTGTTTACAGTAATGCTGTCGATAGCTGGAGATTCCAATGGGAAGATACGTTCTACACCAACAGTTCCAGACATCTTACGTACTGTGAAACGTTTTTTGTCACCATGACCGGCGATTTTGATAACAACACCGCGATACAACTGAACGCGTTCCTTGGTACCTTCAACGATACGGTATGCTACTGTTACTGTGTCACCTGCTTTGAATGAAGGATGCTGCTTACCAGTAGCAAATGCTTCTTCTGCAATTTTAATTAAATCCATTTTTTAAAAATTAAATTGTTTCATCGTTACAACGCAACATATCAAGTAACTCTTCTTGACAGCGATTGCGCGAAAGCGTTGCAAAGTAAGTGATTTTTTTGTAAATAGGCAAGTGCCGTTCAGATATTTTAGTTTATTTTTTCGTCTTCTGTTTCTTTTCTTTATATTTGGATGCTAAAAATTGAACGAATATTCATTGTTATGAAGAAAATGCTTATTTATAATGCTTTACTGGGACTGTTGTTGCTCTCTTCGTGCCAGTCGGGCTACACACTTGTGTCGGTGGAGGGTGAGAGAGTGGCTCTGACCGACAAGTATGAGAAGACAAAAGATGCTTCGGCAGCTGCTATTCTGGCTCCATATCAGAAGCAGGTAGACGAATTGATGAAACCAGTTATCGGACATGCTGCCCATAGACTGGAGGTGTATCGTCCGGAGTCTCCTTTATCAAACTTGATAGCCGATATCTTGCGTGAGAGTGGAAAGGTGTATACCGGCAAGGATGTGCAGGTGGGAGTGATGAATATGGGGGGTATCCGAAATATCTTGAATGAAGGGGATATCACTTTTGGCTCTATTTATGAAATCTCTCCGTTTGAAAACTCGCTGGTGGTAGTGACGATGACCGGTGATGTGCTGCTGGAACTGTTTGAGCAGATAGCACGCGTGCATGGGGAAGGCATCAGTGGGGCTTGCCTGGAAATCTCGAAAGACGGGAAACTGCTTAGTGCCAAAGTCAACGGGGAGGAGATAGACGAGCAGCAGGAGTATCGGGTGGCTACAATCGATTATTTGGCTGAAGGAAACGACCATCTGTCGGCGTTTCGTAAGGCGCAGGATAAAGTGGCACCAGAAGGGGCGCTGCTTCGTAAGGTGTTTATAGATTATGTGGAGCGGTGTGAAGCGGAAGGCCATCGGGTAAATGCCAAGGTGGAAGGCCGTATTGTGGAACTTGAAAATGAATAAGATGATTGTTATGAAGAAAATATTGTTTTTGATAGGGACTTGCTTGCTGACGGCGGCGGCTTATGCCCAGAATATGAAGGAGTTGTATGTGTTTCATACCAATGATATGCATAGCCGCATTGAGACATTTCCGGTGAGTTTTCAAGATACTATGTTGGCAGATAAGGGAGGAATGTTGAGAAGGGCTTCGTTTGTGGCAGAGCAGAGAAAGGAGCATCCAGAGATGATGCTCTTTGACTGTGGCGACTTCTCTCAGGGTACACCTTATTATAATATGTTTAAAGGAGAGGTGGAAGTGAAGATGATGAACGCAATGGGGTATGATGCCGCTACTATAGGAAATCATGAGTTTGATTTCGGATTGGAGAATATGGCTCGTATCTTCCGCATGGCGGAATTCCCGATTGTATGTACTAATTATGATGTGACGGGCACGGTGCTGGAAGGACTGGTGAAGGAATATGTCATCTTGAACCGAGATGGGGTGAAGGTCGGCGTGTTCGGACTGGGACCGAAGTTGAAGGGGCTGGTGGCTGCGCATTGTTATGGAGGGGTGAAGTTTGAAGACCCAATTAAAGAGGCGCAGCGAATTGCCTCTTTCTTGAAGGAGGAGGAAAACTGCGATGTAGTGGTTTGTCTTTCACATTTGGGATGGAAGGGGAAACCTTATTCGGATGAAGAACTGATACCAAACACCCGTAATATTGATGTGGTGTTGGGAGGACATTCTCATTCTTATTTCGTAAAACCAGTATTCTATAAAAACATGGACGGGGTGGATGTACCGGTGCAGCAGATGGGTAAGCATGCGGCCTTTATAGGAAAGATGGTACTGAAACTTCAGAAGAACAAATAATGGTATCATGAAAATTGCAGGTCTGATAAATAGTGTGCTGTTGGTATGGATGAGTGTGCTGCAGGTAAATGCACAATCTGTCAATGTGCTGCAACACATTGAGAATACCGACTCATGCAGGGTATGGGTGGAGGAAAGGCTTTCTCAGCTTAGCTTGAAGCAGAAAGTAGGGCAGCTCTTTATATATAAGGTGGCTCCTGTAATGTCTCAGGTGTATAAGGATAGAGTGAAAAAGGCTGTGGAGGAGTATGGCATAGGGGGCTTGTTGTTCTCTGGCGGTGACTTGACCAAGCAGGTGCAGCTGACGAACTATGCCCAACAATTGTCGGATATTCCGCTGATGGTGACTTTTGATGGGGAATGGGGCCTGGCGATGCGCCTAAAAGGTACGCCTTCTTTTCCTAGAAACCGTATCTTGGGGTGCATACAGGATGATTCTTTGATTTATCGTTACGGGAAGGAAGTGGCTCGTCAGTTGCGTGAGATAGGAGTGCATGTAAACTTTGCACCGGTGGCGGATGTGGACAATAATCCGAAAAATCCGGTTATCAATACTCGTTCATTTGGTAGCGATAAGGAGAATGTGGCGCGTAAAGTGGTGGCATATTCCCGAGGACTGGAAGATGGAGGGGTGTTGGCTGTGTGTAAGCATTTCCCGGGACATGGAGACACGGATGTTGATTCTCATCTGGCATTGCCTGTATTGACTTTCAACAGAGAGCGCTTGGACTCGCTGGAACTTTATCCGTTTAAGAAAGCCATCGCTTCTGGAGTGGGGGGTATGATGGTTGGGCATCTGCATGTGTCTTGTATGGACAATAGGCCGGCTTCGGTTTCACAGGCAGTTGTGGAGCGGTTGTTGCGCAATGAGTTGTTCTTTAGTGGACTGGTGTTTACCGATGCGTTGGAAATGAAAGGTATTACTCAGGGCTTCTCGGATGCCAGTGCGCAGGCTTTGATTGCCGGAAATGATTTGCTTTTGCCTTCTGCCAACTTAAAGCAGGAATTGGATGGGGTGATGAAAGCAATTCGTAGTGGAAAACTGTCGGAAGCGGATATTACGGAGAAATGCCGTAAGGTGCTTACTTATAAATATGCTCTTGGGTTGTCGAAGTATCGTCCGGCTGCGTTGGAGGGTATCAGCCGGAGAATCAAGACCGAAGCTACAAGCAGTTTGATGGACGATTTGGATAAGGCGGCTGTAACGGTGTTGAAAGATTCGGCCAATGTGCTTCCTTTGGATATGTCGCTTTCGGATAATGTGTTGTTGAGTCTTTCTTCTTCTTTGTCGGAGACTCATCCGTTTTATCAGGAGTTGAGAAAGGTTTATCCTACATTGTCTTGGGTGCATGGAACAGCACAGTCTCTTGCTGAGGCTCGCAGGAAGATGGAACAGGCACAGCAGATTATTGTGGCGGTCGATCAGAAATCTTTGGGCACTTATGTTTCGCTGATAGCAGAAATGGCAGCTCATAAACCGGTGGTGGTAGTCTGTTTTCAACCTCAAAAGCTGGTAGGTAATGAGTTGTTGCGCTTGCAAGGTGCTTCGGTGATAGTCTTGGCACATTCTGATAAAGCTGTGGTACAACGGTATGTGGCTGGTGTGTTGCTAGGACGAGAACGGGCAGACGGAAGACTGTCGGTAGGGATAGGCACGAGGTGGCCGGTTGGCACAGGAGTGACAGTGCTGCCTGTAGCCTTGAAACGATACTCTCCGGAAGAAATGGGGATGAACTCGGAAGTACTCAAGAAGATTGATGCGATAGCAGAGGAGGGTATCTCAAAAAAAGCATATCCCGGATGTCAGGTTTTAATAATGAGAAAAGGGCATCCGGTGTATAACAAGAGCTTCGGCAAGTTTACATACGACGGAAAGACTCCGGTGACATCGGGCAGTGTGTATGACCTGGCTTCGCTGAGCAAGGCTGCCGGTACTCTTCTGGCTGTAATGAAACTGTACGATGAGGGGAGGATAGGACTGACCGACAAGATTAGCAAATATTTGCCTCAGCTGCAGCATTCCAATAAAGCGGACATTACCATACAGGAGCTGCTGTATCACGAATCGGGCATTCCGGCTTATTGGCCTTTCTATAGGGAGGCAGTCAGTCTGGACCAATGTCCGGGAGGGTTGTTCTCCAGGCGGCGTGATGCTCAGCATACCATTCGTGTGGGGGCCAGTTCTTATGCTTGCAGCAAGATACCTTATAAAAAAGAATGGGTATCAAAGAAAAAGGAAGGAAAGTATACGTTGCAGTTGGCCGATGGACTGTTCTTGCGCAATGACTTCAAGAAGGTTATAGTAGATAAGATAGCGGAACTTCCTTTGAAACCTAAGGTGTACCGTTATAGTTGCTTGAATTTTATGTTGCTGAAGGAAATGGTTGAAAGTGTGTCGGGCAGTCCGATGGACCAATATCTTGCCAATCATTTCTATTCGCCAATGGGCTTGAACCAGACACGGTATTGTCCGTTAAACTCAATTCCGGTAGAAAATATAGTGCCTAGTGTGGCGTCTGACTTTCTGCGAGGGGGAGAAGTGCGTGGTAGGGTGCATGATGAGGCTGCCGCTTTTATGGGAGGAGTGTCAGGTAATGCCGGGCTTTTCTCTACTGCCGGCGAAGTAGGCGCTATCTTTCAGATGTTGCTGGATGGGGGGAGTTATGGTGGAAAACGTTATCTCTCTAGGGCCACTTGTGATATCTTCTTGACCATGAAATCGAAGCGCAGCCGTCGTGGCTTGGGCTTTGATAAACCGGATATGAGAAATCCAGATCATAGTCCTTGTGCAAAAGAATCGCCGGCTTCTGTGTTTGGGCATACCGGTTTTACTGGTACGTGTGCGTGGGCAGACCCCGAAAACGAGTTGGTGTTTGTCTTTTTGAGCAATAGGATTTATCCTCAAGTGTATGGTAGTACAAATTTGATGAAACTGGATATACGTACAAGAATACAACAGGCAATGTATCAGGCAATAAGGGAATAGTCTTATTTAGATTATGTACAAATTAATTAAAAACAGTTCTTTAGGTGTTACATATTCATATAAAAAGGCTACCTTTGCACTAAAGATTAGTACTATAATAACTTAACTTTTTACTACAATGGCTTACGTAATTAATGACGATTGTATCGCTTGCGGTACTTGTATCGATGAATGCCCTGTTGGCGCAATTTCTGAAGGTGATAAATATTCTATCAACCCAGATATGTGTACAGAATGTGGAACATGCGCTGATGTATGTCCTTCTGAAGCTATCCACCAGGGTTAATCAGTCGTTTTTATGACTAATTAAAAAACAAAGGTCTGCTCGTTTGAGTAGACCTTTGTTTTTTATATTCAGCAGTGTGCGGCAGATTACTCTTTCGCATTGGTGAATATTTTTCTCAGTACCTCCTGGCTGACTTTCAGTTCTTCTAATGTCAGTCCGTGCAGGGCTTCCTTTAGAGTCTTGTTTGCAACAAAGCGTGCAGGAGCTTCCAGTCCCTTTCCTGTCTTGGTTAGGTGAATCAGGTTGGTGCGTCGGTCTTTCTTGTCGGAAATACGGACTACCAGATGCTGTTTCTCCATGTTGTCTATCAGTCGGGTCATGCTTGGTTTGTCCTTGAAGGTTGCATTGCATAGTTCTTGTTGGGTTACTCCGTCTTTTTCCCAAAGGAAAAGCAATACGGTCCATTGCTCCGGTGTGATGTCTAGACCGTTGGCACGGAAGTTGCGAATCAGCTTGCGATTGATGGCCGCTGAAACTTTTCCATTTAGAATGGCGAATATAAGCTGGATGTCAAAGTTGAATTGTTCTATCATTGAATTATTGTTTAAGCAACCATGCAAAGATACAAACTTTATATAATAAGGATAGAAAATACGTCGCAAATAACATTATTTATCAATATATTTACTGTAAATGTTTGTGGATTAGATAAAAAGTTGTACCTTTGCACCGCAATTTAAAATTTATTATTAATTTTTTAACAACGAATAGTATGAATCAATACGAAACCGTTTTCATTTTAACTCCCGTTTTATCTGACGTTCAGATGAAGGAAGCGGTAGAGAAGTTCAAAGCTATCCTGACTCAGGAAGGTGCGGAGATCATCAATGAAGAAAACTGGGGCTTGAAGAAATTGGCTTACCCAATTCAGAAGAAGTCTACAGGTTTCTATCAGCTGATCGAATTCAAGGCTGAACCATCTGTAATTGAAAAGTTGGAAGTTAACTACCGTCGTGACGAACGCGTTATCCGTTTCTTGACTTTCAAGATGGACAAGTATGCTGCAGAATATGCTGCTAAGAGAAGAAATGTTAAATCAACTAAAAAGGAGGAAAACTAATCATGGCACAGCAACAATCAGAAATCAGATATTTAACTCCGCCTTCAGTAGACGTAAAGAAGAAAAAATACTGCCGTTTCAAAAAGAGTGGTATTAAGTATATCGACTACAAAGATCCTGAATTCTTGAAGAAATTCTTGAACGAACAGGGTAAGATCCTTCCGCGCCGTATCACCGGTACTTCTTTGAAGTTCCAGCGTCGTATTGCGCAGGCTGTTAAGAGAGCTCGTCACTTGGCTTTGCTGCCTTTCGTAACTGATATGATGAAATAATAAAGGAGGAATAAGAGTATGGAAATTATTTTGAAAGAAGACGTAGTTAACTTGGGCTACAAGAATGATATTGTAACCGTTAAATCAGGTTATGGTCGTAACTATCTTATTCCGACTGGTAAGGCTGTTATCGCATCTCCAGCTGCAAAAAAAATGTTGGCTGAAGAATTGAAGCAGCGTGCTCACAAATTGGAAAAGATTAAGAAAGATGCTGAAGCTGTAGCTGAATCTTTGAAGGGTACTTCTTTGACTATTGCTACTAAGGTAAGCGCAACAGGTGCTATCTATGGTTCTGTAACTAACATTCAGATTGCTGAAGAATTGGCTAAATTGGGTCACAACATCGATCGTAAGATTATCGTTGTAAAAGATTCAGTAAAAGAAGTTGGTCAGTACACAGCTGTAGTTAAACTGCACAAGGAAGTTTCTGTAGAAATTCCTTTCGAAGTTGTAGCTGAAGAAGCTTAATAGAGAATCTAGATTAGATACTTTATAAAAAAACTCCAGGCGATTATTCTCGTTTGGAGTTTTTTTTATGTCTATAACCTAACTGATACTGAATGGAAAGAAAAGGAACATAAAAAAAGTCTGTAGGCTAAGCTTACAGACTTTCAATTCTCTCTTAGAGTCAGTTTACTTATTCTGCAACAACTGTTGAATCACAACAAGCTGTAGAGTCGCAAACTGTAGAGTCTGTTGCAGCTACTGTTGCAGTTTCTTCAGTCAGTGTTGTTGTTTCTTCTGTAGTTGCTGTTTCATTATTAGCTTTGTTACCACATGAAGCGAATGATACTGCAACGAATGCAACGAATAAAAATACTAACTTTTTCATTTCTTTTTCTTTTTAAAAATCTGTAATACTTATGTTATTCTCTTAAAACGCTGCAAAGATAGATACTTTTTTGTTATATTGTTCTTCAAAATAAACTTTTTTTGCGAGAAAATATGTTTTATAATATGTTTATCTCTTTGCTATGATGTAACTTGCCCAAATATTTTTATGTATGGGGTGAATATATATGTAACATGATGCGAATGTTGTATATCGATTTGCTAATAGAGTGAAGAGGATTTGTTCTAGTGAAATAAGGAATTAAAAAAGAATGCTTGGCAGTAGGCAATTCATCCCGTATCGATTTTATTTGGTTAAAATCATAAAAAAGCAAAACTATTTTCTGCTATTTTATGTCTTAAAGATATAATGTGTAATTTTGTATTTCTAACAATATTTGATATATAGTGATATGATTGATACATCCATATTTCAGGATAAAAAAGCAGTTTATTATACTTTAGGCTGCAAGTTGAACTTTGCTGAAACTTCTACAATTGGAAAGACTCTTAAAGAGGCTGGAGTACGTACAGTGCGTAAAGGAGAGAAAGCAGATTTATGCATCATCAATACTTGTTCGGTTACAGAAATGGCTGATAAGAAGTGTCGTCAGGCCATTCATCGTCTGACCCGTCAGCATCCGGGCGCTTTTGTTGTTGTAACAGGATGCTATGCACAGCTGAAGCCAGGGCAGGTGGCCGACATTGAGGGTGTAGATGTGGTATTGGGTGCCGAGCAGAAAGGTGATTTAATTAATTATCTGGGAAATTTACAGAAACATGAGCATGGTGAAGCTATTACCACAGCTACTAAAGATATCCGTACTTTTGCTCCTTCTTGTTCTAGAGGAGACCGTACTCGTTATTTCTTGAAAGTTCAGGATGGATGCGATTACTTCTGTTCTTATTGTACGATTCCTTTTGCACGTGGAAGAAGTCGTAATGGTAAGATAGCCGATTTAGTAGCTCAAGCTCGTGAGGCAGCAGCTGAAGGAGGCAAGGAGATAGTAATAACAGGTGTAAACATTGGTGATTTCGGGAAAACAACAGGCGAGTCTTTTATTGACTTGGTGCGTGCGTTAGATCAGGTGGAAGGCATAGAGAGATACCGTATTTCGTCGATAGAACCCAATCTTCTAACAGATGAAGTGATTGAGTACGTAGCTCAGTCACATAGGTTTATGCCTCATTTCCATATTCCATTACAGTCGGGATGTGATGAAGTGCTCCGCTTGATGCGCCGTCGTTATGATACAACACTTTTTGCTGAGAAGATACATAAGATTAAATTGCTTATGCCACATGCTTTTATTGGTGTAGATGTGATAGTAGGTACTCGAGGAGAGACACCTGAATACTTTGAACAGGCATATGAGTTTATTCGTTCGTTAGATATCACTCAACTTCATGTGTTCAGCTATTCCGAACGTCCGGGTACTCAGGCTTTGAAGATTGACTATGTAGTTTCTCCAGAGGAAAAACATTTGCGTAGTCAGCGTTTGCTTGCCCTTTCAGAAGAGAAGACCAAGGCTTTTTATTCTCGTTATATAGGAAATGAACTGCCAGTTTTGTTGGAACATTCTAAGCCGGGAGTACCGATGCATGGCTTTAGTGAAAACTATATCCGTGTAGAGTTGAAAGCCGATAACTGCCTTGATAATCAGATTGTGAATGTGAAGTTGCTAGGTTTTAATGAAGATGAAACCTCTTTATTGGCTGAGTTGGTATAGGAGATTCCTAGATGAGTTAAATAGATAGATAACTAATGAAAAAGGTATCTGTAGTGATATTAAACTGGAACGGAAGTGAGATGCTTCGTAAGTATCTCACTTCCGTTATTCAGTATTCCAGTGAAGTGGAAGCAGAAATCTGTGTAGCAGACAATGCTTCTACCGATGACTCCTGTCGTGTAATTGAAATGGAGTTTCCCACTGTTCGTTTGATTAGGTTGGCAGAGAATTATGGATTTGCCGAAGGGTATAACCGTGCTTTGCAACAGGTGGATGCAGAATATGTGGTTTTACTCAATAGTGATGTGAGGGTATCTTCTCAGTGGCTTTCAAGCATGGTTGATTATATGGATTGTCATAGGGAAGTGGTAGCTTGTCAACCTAAGATTTTAAGTGAGCGTTCCTCTAGGAGTTTCGAATATGCTGGTGCATCTGGAGGTTTTATTGACTGCTATGGCTATCCATTTTGCCGAGGTCGTATTTTTGATGTGGTAGAGGTAGACCATGGACAATATGATTCTCCGTTGCCTATCTTTTGGGCAAGTGGAGCCGCTTTGTTGATTCGTTTGGATGCATATAATAAGGTCGGTGGTTTGGACGGTCGTTTTTTTGCGCACATGGAAGAAATCGATTTATGTTGGCGTTTACGAAGCAGAGGATATGTAATTCATTGCGTTCCTCAAAGTGTAGTATATCATGTGGGTGGAGCCACGTTGAAAAAGGAGAATCCTCGCAAAACCTTTCTTAATTTTCGTAATAATCTGCTGATGCTTTATAAGAATCTGCCGGAGGACGAATTACGTCGTGTGTTGTATGTACGAAGTGTTCTTGATTACGTGGCAGCTTTATTTTTTCTTCTTAAAGGGGATTGGGGTAATGCGCAAGCGGTATGGGCTGCGCGCAAGGAATACCATAGATTGAGGAATAGATTTAAGGCAGACCGAGATGAGAACCTTCGTGCAACTATTACAACTTCTATCCCTGAGCGTGTGCCGTTTAGTATTTTGTGGCGTGCTAAAGTAAGAGGGAAGAAGAGATATTCAGAATTGTTTTAATTTATAATTTGATATTCTAATTAAGGTCTTATTTATCAAAATCCATTTGTTATGAGAGAACAGTATTGGAAATATTCATTGGTCATTTTAATTGTAGGACTGGGTTTCTTGTTGTTTTGTCAAGCTCAGCCTTTTATGAATGGCATTTTAGGTGGCTTCACGCTGTTTCTGTTGTTGCGTAATTTCAATTATTACCTGCAGACCAAGATGAGCCGTAATTGGTCGGTTTGGTTGGTGACGATAGGAGTAACACTATTCATCTTAGTACCTCTTTCTTTGGTGATATGGATGCTGGTCAGTCAGTTGTCCAATCTTCACTTTGATACGCAGACTATTATTCAGCCGGCGCATCGTGTCATTGAAATCTTAAAGGAAAAAACAGGATTTGATATTCTTTCTGAAAAGAGTTTGTCCTTTATGGTAAGCGAGTTGTCTTCCATAGGTCAGCGTGTGATGAGTGGAGTAAGCGATGCATTGATTAATCTTTCAGTGGCCATTATGATTATGTTCTTTATGCTGTTTGAAGGGCGGAAGTTAGAGTTGTATATTGCTACGTTGCTTCCGTTTGAAGAAGAAAATAAGCGTGAAGTATTGAAGCGGGTAGAGTTGATGGTCCGTTCCAATGCTATTGGAATACCATTGCTTGCAGTGATTCAAGGATTCATATCTTTAGGAGGATACTGGCTGTGTGATGCTCCTAATCCTGTTCTTACCGCTTTGCTGACGGCTTTTGCTTCTGTTATTCCGATAGTGGGTACCGCCTTGATTTGGCTACCTGTTACTTTATATTTTATTTTATTGGGTGATTGGACTAATGCTTTTATTTTATTGGGATATGGAGGTATTGTAATCTCTCAATGCGATAATTTGATTCGATTTATGCTGCAGAAAAAGATGGCTGATGTACATCCTTTGGTAACTATTTTTGGAGTGGTGGCAGGTCTTCCTATTTTCGGATTTATGGGGATTATCTTTGGTCCGTTATTGGTTTCACTTTTCTTGTTGTTTGTAGATATGTTCCGCAGAGAATATATCCTCACAGAATACCGACTTCCTGTTGAAAAAGATAAATAAAAACGCAGAAAAGCAGGAGGACTGATTGGTCAGTCCTCCTGCTTTTCTGCAATATATTGTAAGATAAGCTCTTTGTCATCTGGGTGGAACCAAGCGATGTTTTGGTCTCGTTTGAACCAAGTGACCTGTTTCCTGGAATAGATTCTTGAGTTTTGTTTGATTTTCTCAATGGCGAAAGGAAGTTCCCATTCCCCGTCCAAATATTTGAAAATCTCTTTATATCCTACAGTGTTAAGTGAGTTTAGTTGGCGATGCGGATAAACTCTCTTAGCTTCTTCCAGCAGCCCTTCTTCCATCATAAGGTCCACTCTTTTGTTGATTCTTTCATATAACTCTTCACGATCTCTTTTCAGTCCGATTTTGATGATACGAAAAGGGCGTTCCTTGATACTTCGGGTACGGAATGAAGTATAAGTCTTACCTGTCATGTAGCATATTTCCAAAGCATGAATCACTCTTTTAGGATTTTTCAAGTCTACGATACGATAATATTCAGGGTCTAGTACCTTTAGCTCTCCACAGAGTTTTTCCAGTCCTTCTTTTTCATATCGTTCCAGCATCATACTTCTGGTTTCCTGATCAACGGTGGGGATGTCATCAATCCCTTGGCATACGGCATCTACATACATCATAGAACCTCCGGTGAGGACTACTGTATCAGTCTGCTTAAACAGTTCATCCAATTTCTTCAATACTTCAGCCTCATATTGTGCGGCACTATAGTAGTCAGTTAGCTTCAGTGTCCCTACAAAATAGTGTGTTACACGTTTCATTTGCTCTGGAGTAGGGGCAGCTGTGCCAATCTTAATCTCTCCATAAAGCTGTCGGGAGTCGGCAGAAATAATGCAAGTGTCATAAGCTTCAGCGATGCTCAAGCTTAATTCTGTTTTGCCTATTCCGGTAGGCCCTACGAGAACGATAAGTGTAGGTTTTTTCATTTGATGATGTGGATAATTCATTTGATGATGTGGATAAGTTAAAAATAAAAAATCTGCAGACTCCTTTTTCATTGCAAAGATACAACGACCGGATTTCTGCAGATTAAATCTTTATTCCAGATGGGTAAAATCAATATTTATCTTCATCGTAAGGATTTCCTCCTCCTCCCATATCGAAACCTTCTTCATCAAAGTCTTCCAAGTCGAAATCCTGATCTCCGTAGAAGTTTTCGTCCAGGTCAAGTGATGTACCGATATTCATCTGTTCATCAAAGTCGACTGTTTGCTTAGGAGGATTGCCTTCCTTGCGTGAGCAAGTAGCATGTTTCAGTTCCTTTCCAGTAATGATTTCAGACAGTTCGATGAAGAAAACTCTTTCTGCCAATGGGTCGAATACATAAAGCATTTTTTGCTTTTCGTCTTCCAAAAGTTCACTTAGTGGAGTTTCCTTCATGATAAAAGTATCTTCTTCCGAACTACCCCCTCCCATATCTTCCAAGGTCACTTCTGTTTCTTTTTCCCAATCATCGTCGCAGATAAAGAAAGAAGTCATTTGGTCGTCCTTATAACCAGTACATTTTAATATGGCTTCGTGAAGCTCAAAGAAAGTAGCTTCCGAATCAATGTTGATTTCTCTGAGGAAATCGTCCGCTTCATCCGATATAATTCTAAATTTATATACCATTGTTTTATTGATTAATTTCGATACTTCTGTAAAGATATAAAAAACGGTTATCTAAGAATACCTCTTTCCGATTTTTCGATGAAAGACACGATATACTCTATCTCAGGGCTCATGGTAATTTCCTCTTTGATTTGAGCTACAGCATCGCTGACGTTCTTTCCGCTGTTATATATCAGTCGGTAGGCATTATGGATGTTTTCGATTACTTCGTTCGAGAAGCCTCTTCTTCTCAGTCCGATAATGTTGATTCCACTATAAGCAATCGGTTCTCTCCCTGCGATGATATAAGGAGGTATGTCTTTGCTGAAACGGCATCCACCTTGAATCATTACATAGCCACCCACATGGCAGAACTGGTGCATCAAGACGTTGGCACTGACAATGGCATTGTCGTCGATAATCACTTCGCCAGCCATTTTAGTAGAATTTCCGATGATACAATTGTTGCCTACAATCGTATCATGAGCTACGTGTACACCTTCCATCAAGAGATTATTGCTTCCCACTACAGTTTTTCCTTTAGCTGCAGTACCACGGTTGATCGTAACATTTTCCCGGATTGTATTGTTGTCACCTATTTCAGCAGTAGTTTCCTCTCCTCTGAATTTCAAGTCTTGAGGGACGGCTCCTATGACAGCTCCAGGGAAAATACGGTTGTTGTTACCGATTCTTGCTCCATAAAGAATGTTGGAGTTAGGCATGATTACATTATTGTCGCCGATGATTACATTTTTGTCGATGTAAACAAACGGGCCTATTTTCACATTCTGTCCAATCTGAGCTTCCGGATGTATATATGCTAAAGGGCTAATTTTCTGCTCCATCAGTCTTTAGATTATTTGTTTTTGATAATTTGTGCCATAAATTCAGCTTCACACACAATTTTTTCTCCTACGAATACATATCCTTTCATCGTTGAGATACCTCTACGTATAGGTGCCATCAATTCAACTCGGAAAATCAGTGTATCTCCCGGAACCACTTTTTGGCGGAACTTCACATTGTCGATTTTCAGGAAATAGGTAGAGTATTTGTCTGGATCATCCAGTGAATTCAATACAAGTAAACCTCCTACTTGTGCCATAGCTTCAACCTGCAAGACTCCCGGCATGACCGGTTCTTGAGGGAAGTGTCCCTGGAAGAAAGGTTCGTTGGCTGTTACATTCTTCACACCTACGATATAGTTTGCTCCAATGGCAATCACCTTGTCTACCAACTGGAACGGGTAGCGGTGAGGGAGCAGTTCGCGGATGCGGTTCACATCCATCAGGGGAGCTTCGTTACAGTTATAGATAGGTGCCTGTATTTCATGCAGGCGGATTTCCTTTCTAATTTGTCTTGCAAACTTGTTGTTGATGGTATGTCCCGGGCGTGTAGCAATGATTCTGCCTTTGATAGGCTTTCCAATCAAGGCCAAGTCACCGATGATGTCCAGCAGTTTGTGGCGTGCCGGTTCGTTAGGCCAAACCAATGGAATATGATTGATGTAACCCAACTGGTTGGCATCCATGTGAGGAACTCCCATAACGTCTGCCAGTTTGTCGAAGTTGTCCTGTGTCATCTTCTTTTCGTAGATAACGATAGCATTATCCAAGTCGCCTCCTCTAATCAGTCCGGCATTTAGCAGCGGTTCGATTTCTCTGACGAATACAAAGGTACGTGCAGATGCGATTTCCGTAGGAAAGTCCTCCATATTTTCCAAAGTAGCATATTGGTTAGTAAGGATTTCCGAATTATATGAAATCAGTGTGTTTACACTGAATGCTTCATCAGGAAGTACGATAATAGAAGAACCGGTTTCTTCATCTCTGAATTCTATTTTCGATTTGATGATATAGTAATCCTTTGGTGCATTCTGTTCTTCAATGCCGACTCTCTTGATGCATTCCACATACGCTTTTGCGCTACCATCCAGTATAGGTAATTCAGGGCCATCCACTTGGATAAGGCAGTTGTCGATGCCTGCTGCATACAAAGCTGCCATAGCATGCTCGATAGTACTTATTTTAACTCCGTTCTTCGCGATTACTGTGCCTCGTGTAGTATCTATGACGTTTTCAGCCACAGCATCAATAATGGGTTGGTCATCCAGATCGATGCGCTGAATTTTATACCCGTGATGCTCTGGGGCAGGATTGAATGTAACGGTCAGTTTCACTCCAGTGTGAAGTCCTTTTCCGTTAAGTGAAAAGCTGCCTTTTAAAGTTTGTTGTTTCAACATGGGCTTTATTTATTTAGTTGTTTTTTTAATTCGTCCAATTCTTTTTGTAGGCGTCCCAATTCACTGTACATTTCCGGCAGTTTCTTGAATACAGCCGAAGAACGTGCAAACAGTTTCGGGTCGATGGCAGGGTATCCCATCAAGGACTGCCCCGACTTTGTATTGCCTGGTATTCCCGATTGCGCCCCTACATTGACTTTGTCTCCTATTTTGATATGTCCGGCTACACCTACTTGTCCTCCAAACATACACCATTCTCCTATTTTTGCAGAGCCGGCTACGCCTACCTGTGAAGCCATTACAGTATGGCTGCCTACTTCTACGTTATGGGCAATCTGAATCAAGTTGTCCAGCTTAGCTCCTCTATGTACCACTGTAGCTCCCATTGTAGCACGGTCCACGCACGTATTGGCTCCAATTTCCACATGGTCTTCAATAATGGTAATACCTATTTGTGGTATTTTTTCATACCCTTCTGTCGATGGTGCAAAGCCGAATCCGTCAGCTCCAATCACACTGCCCGAGTGGATGATACAATGGTTTCCTACACGGCAGTCATGATAGATGCTTACATTAGGATACAGGATGGTGTTTTCTCCAATCTTGGCATTACATCCTACAGTAACATGAGGGTGGATATATGCATTGTTGCCGATTTCTGCACCTTCTTCGATGCAGGCAAATGGACCGATGTAGACATTTTCTCCAATTTTTGCATTTTGAGCTACCGAAGCCAAGGGGTCAATGCCTGTTTTCTTTGGTTTGCTCATTTCATAGAGAGTCATAAGTTTGGCCAGACTTTCGTAAGCATTGTCCACTTGTATCAGCGTAGCTGTTACTTCGTGTTCCGGGATAAAATCTTTATTTACCAATACAATCGACGCTTTGGTTTCGTATATGTAATGTGTATATTTAGGATTTGCCAAAAAGGTGAGTGCTCCTGGTATTCCTTCTTCTATTTTTGAAAAAGTGTGTACCGTAGCTTGTTCATCTCCAATGATAATCCCTTGGATATATTCCGCAATTTGCTTAGCTGAAAATTCCATAACTTATATTTTTCTTTATTTTAGTTGATGCTGTTATAAATTGGAGTCCTCTTATGAGTGACTTCTATATTATTTAGTTATGCAAATTACGTATTTTTTTTTTATATAATCGTATAAAATGGCAATTATTTGTGATTTAGCTTCTTAAAATAGGTATCATAGGTAGGGCATGGGGATAAAGAAACGGTATCATTTTTAATTGAATGATACCGTTTCTTGATAAAGTTTTAACCGAACGCGGTATAAAACTTGTAAAATAATCTGAATTGTTGTTTTTTTAGAAAATCGCTTTCAATTGTTCGGCCATCTGCTGTTGTACCTTCTGAGCTTCTTCGCCAGCTACTTTTGCAAAGTTTTCAGTCTTGTCTGCATAGATGATGGCGCGGCTTGAGTTGACAATCAGACCACATTCCTTAGTCATACCATATTTGCACACTTCAGTCAGAGAGCCACCTTGTGCACCGATTCCCGGAACCAGGAGAAAATGGTTTGGAGCAATTTTGCGGATGTCCTCAAACATCTGTCCTTGAGTAGCACCTACAACATACATCATGTTCTGGTCGTTACCCCATTCCTGTGATTTTCTCAATACTTTTTCAAACAGCCGTTCGCCTTCAGGGTCTGTAGTCAGCTGGAAGTCGTGAGAACCCTTGTTTGAGGTCAGAGCCAGCAGGATAACCCATTTTCCTTCATAAGTAAGGAATGGACTAACGCTGTCTTCTCCCATATAAGGAGCTACAGTTACAGAGTCGATATTCAGTTCTTCAAAGAAAGTGCGGGCATACATGGCAGAAGTGTTGCCGATGTCACCACGTTTTGCGTCAGCAATGATGAACTGGTCCGGATAGTTTGTTTTGATATATTCTACTGTCTTTTCAAAGGCAATCCATCCCTTTACGCCCATACTTTCGTAGAATGCCAAGTTTGGCTTGTAAGCGATACAATAAGGAGCTGTTGCATCAATGATTGCTTTGTTGAATGCAAAGATAGGGTCTTCTTCTTTCAGAAGGTGTTCTGGTATTTTTTTGATGTCAGTATCAAGTCCTACACACAAGAAAGATTGTTTCTTCTTGATGTTCTCAATTAGTTCAAGTTTGTTCATAATGTGGTTGTTAAGTTTTCTTGATTTATGTTTTGGGGGAATCCTGAAAAAGGGAGAAAGAAAGATTACAGTTCACTTTCTTTCAGCCTTTCGGCATTTTCGGCTACTATCAGATGGTCAATGCAATCTTGTATGTCGCCATCCATGAAGGCAGCCAGGTTGTAGATGGTATAGTTGATGCGATGGTCAGTGATACGTCCTTGAGGGTAGTTGTATGTACGTATCTTCGCCGAACGGTCTCCGGTGCTGACCATAGTCTTTCGCTTCGAAGCAATGTCATCTATGTACTTCTGATGCTCTTTGTCGTAGATGAAAGTACGCAGTCGAGACAGGGCACGTTCCTTGTTTTTCGGTTGGTCGCGAGTTTCAGTACATTCTATCAAGATTTCCTCTACCACTCCCGTATTTGGATTTTTCCAGTTGTAGCGCAGGCGCACTCCCGATTCCACCTTATTTACGTTCTGTCCTCCGGCACCTCCGCTTCGGAAGGTATCCCATTTGATTTCTCCTTCGTTGATTTCCACATCAAAAGGTTCAGCTTCCGGCAATACTGCTACAGAAGCAGCCGACGTATGTACACGTCCCTGTGTTTCAGTGGCAGGTACACGTTGTACACGGTGCACTCCCGATTCATATTTCAGGGTACCATACACCTTTTCTCCTGTTACAGAGCAGATGATTTCCTTAAATCCGCCGGCAGCACCTTCATTGGCGCTGGATACTTCCAGTTTCCATCCTTTGGTTTCGCAGTACTTAGAGTACATTCTGAAGAGGTCGCCTGCAAAGATAGCTGCTTCGTCACCACCTGTACCACCTCGGATTTCCAGAATAGCGTTGCGGTCGTCTTGTGGGTCGGCTGGAACGAGCAGAAGTTTGATTTCCTCTTCTATTTCCGGGATACGAGCCTCGCAGGCGGCAGCTTCTTCACGTGCCATCTCTTTCATTTCCGGGTCATTTTCGGCCATCATCATCTTCGCCTCCTCCAGTCCGTTGATGCATTGCAGGTATTCCTTTCTTGCATTCATGATATCTCCCAGTTCCTTGTATTCTCTAGTGAGTTTCACGTATCGTTTCTGGTCGGCTATGACGTTCGGGTCTGTAATGAGTGTGGAAACTTCTTCAAAGCGAGCCACCAAGCCTTCTAGTTTTTCTAAAATGGTATTGTTTTCTGCCATATAATGTTTCTTTCCAAAGTCTTTTTATCCAGCCGGCTTTTTATCAGCCGGTTGGATGTAGATATTTAATAGTTGAATTCTCCGAATTCGCTCTTGATGGTCAGTTCTTTAGAACCGTTGCTTTCTTCTATGCGGCCGATAATCTGTGCGTCGATGTTGAACGACTTGCTGATTTCGATAACTTGTTCTGCGTGTTCTGGAGAAAGGTAGACTTCCAAACGGTGTCCCATGTTGAATACCTTATACATTTCATCCCAGTCTGTGCCGCTCTGTTCTTTGATGGTGCGGAACAATGGAGGAACAGGGAAGAGGTTGTCTTTGATTACGCGGCAGTTGTCGCCTACGAAATGCAGCACTTTAGTCTGTGCTCCACCCGAGCAGTGAACCATACCATGAATTTCAGGACGGAGTGCGTCGAGCAGTTTCTTCACAACCGGAGCGTAAGTACGGGTTGGAGAAAGGACCAGTTTGCCGGCATCCAATGGAGAACCTTCTACTATATCAGTCAATTTCAAGCCACCGCTGTAAACCAAATCTTCAGGAACGGCCTTATCGTAGCTTTCTGGGTATTTTTCAGCTAGATATTTAGAGAACACGTCGTGGCGGGCACTGGTCAGTCCGTTGCTGCCCATACCGCCGTTGTATTCTTTTTCGTAAGTTGCTTGTCCATAAGAAGCCAGACCTACAATCACGTCACCCGGACGGATGTTGGCGTTGTTGATTACATCGGCACGTTTCATACGGCAAGTTACAGTACTGTCAACGATAATGGTGCGTACCAGGTCGCCTACATCGGCAGTTTCACCACCTGTAGCATAAACGCCTACGCCCATTTCACGGAGTTCGGCAAGCAATTCGTCGGTGCCGTTGATGATGGCAGAGATTACTTCACCCGGAACCAGCAGTTTGTTGCGGCCAATGGTAGAAGACACCAGAATATTGTCTACGGCACCTACACACAGCAGGTCGTCAATATTCATGATTAAGGCATCCTGTGCGATACCTTTCCATACAGACAAGTCGCCGGTTTCTTTCCAGTACAGATAAGCCAAAGAAGACTTTGTGCCTGCTCCGTCGGCATGCATGATGTTGCAATATTCTGGGTCTCCACCTAGGATATCAGGAATGATTTTGCAAAATGCATTAGGAAAAATACCTTTGTCAATGTTCTTGATTGCGTTATGTACATCTTCTTTTGATGCAGAAACGCCACGCTGCATGTATCGTTGATTACTCATGAGATATAATAAGTTTGTTTGTTTCCATTGATGTTGCAAATTTAGCGAATATTCTGCTTATATCCATTGTTTTTCTGCAATGTTTTTGTTCCTTCTTGTTTTAGAATCTCAAAAATGGGGAGATTCATTTCCAGTGGGATGCTCTCATTTCCGAAGCGGTCTACTGCTGTGACGCTCCAGTAGGCTTTTTCCTGCCATATATACTCCGGGGTAAAGGTATATTCGGTAGCATCGGTTCGTATTTCTATCAGGTTTTCCGCCTGATTGATATCTACCGGATAAGAATTAGAGGCATATATTCGGTAAAATAGCTTTTCGTTGGTGCGTGGGGCATTCCAGCGGAGCTTTACCCCTTTGCGCAGTGAAACAAACTGCGGATTGCTGGGTGCGGTTGGAGGAATGCTGTCTTGCCATGTCATAGGAGGAACGGCTGCCGGAGTGCGGTAGAAATCGTTCTTCAGCCGGTCGGTTAGTCCTTTCAAGTTGCTAAGCAGGAACCAGTTTCTGAAATAGGCTTGTCCGTCTAATCCGGTGTCTCGGGTGAAGTGGATTTGGCGGATTATTTCGGTAACGGGCCAGTCCTGTTCTTTGGGATGGAGGAAATAAATGCCCAGTCCGGGTACAACCCACCGTCCGTATTTATGCTCCATCCAGTCAAGGGCGAACGGGTAGAAGTTGTTTCCTTGAAAATACATCATCGGGAACAATACGTCGTGTATTCCCTCCTTGAGCCATGCTTGTGCGTCTTGGTAGACTATTTCGTATGCATTCCATCCTCTGGAAGTATAGCGGCGTGTGTCGCGGTATTTCCCAACAGGAGAACTGCTCACTTTCACCCAGGGTTTCAGCTGCTTAGTTTCATGGTAGAGGCGTCTTACAATACGGGTAATATTGTTTCGCCGCCATTGTGCTTTGTCTTGGTGTTTGCCATATTTGTCGAAGGTATCTCTGTCTGGAAAAGTTGTGCAGTGTTCCGGGTATCGGATGTAGTCGAAATGAACTCCGTCGATGTCATAGTTTCCTACTATCTCTTTCACGATGTGGGCCAGATAGTCGTCGGTTTGCGGGTTGCCGGGGTCTAGATACCAGGAGTCTTTGTATAATTTGCATATTTGTGGCTTTTTCCGGGTGACGGATTCCTTTCCCAACAACCGTACTTGCCGTTGGTTGCCGATAGGAATGGTTACTATCCAGGCATGGATTTCCAATCCTCTTTTATGGCATTCCTCAACTGCAAATTGTAGGGGGTCATATCCGGGTCGTTTCCCTTCGTATCCGGTCAGTGATTCGCTGAACGGTTCGATGCGAGAGGGGTAGATTACATCTCCTCTCAGTCGGGTTTGGAAAAGCACGGTGTTCAGTCCGGTAGCTTTTATTTGGTCAAGCTGGCTGCAGAGTTCTTTTTGTTGGCGTGATATCCCGGAAGCGCTTTGGGCCTTGTAGCTAGGCCAGTCCATTCCACCTAGAGTGGTGAGCCAGGTTGCTCTGATTTCATATTTATTTTTCGCTGGCAGGTGTTGGTTTGTGTTCAGCCAGAAAAGTCCGAATATAATAAAGAGTTTTTTAAGCATAAAAGTCTAATTTGCTGCAAAGATAATTTAAAAATAAATATTCGTTTGGGCGATAAGGGGGATTTTGCAGATAACCTTCAGGGATATTGGGGAAAACTGGAATTTGCAAAGTGTCAAAATGATAAAGCAGATGTCTGAGAATCTTGATTTTGCCGATGGATTGACTTCAGTTGGCGATTTTTTGATTTCTGAGAAGCTGAATTGGGGTTATCTTATTGTTTGCCAGTGTGATAGAGTGAAAAATATATATGGCAAGCAACAGGCAAATACACATGAAAACAGCCTGAATTGCAAGGGTTGGACCAATGAAAATTTTTCTTTCAAGAGATCGTCTATATATTTTAATCAGACTGTCGGTATATTTTTGGGAACATTCTTCCATATTTTCCGAAAAATGATTCCAAGATTCGCAGGCAATGATGAAAAGACGGTATAAATTTTGTATATATGCATCAGAATATCTCATAAATATTCGTTTCCTTTTCTGGATGAACATTTTTTATCAGTGGCTTTTTTTGAAAAAAATGTTATTTCGTGTCATTCTGTTGGCTATTTGCATCTTTGGGTAGAAAAGTGAAACGGAGGGGAGTGCGGTATAAAAAGATAAAAGTTGGGTGGTGAAAAAATGAAGTTTCAGATGGAAATATAAAAAAATGTTGTTTACTTTGCAACTTCAATTTTTATGAAAACAGATAACTTGATGGGTGTTTGACGCATTCATCGCTTTGTATTAACTTTATCATATTATGAAATTAAAAAAGAATCGTTTTTTGAGAAAGCAGTTGTCGTTATTCTTGTTTCTGCTTATCGGGTGTGCAGCATTTGCACAAAATCCTAAGCCGTTTGTAATTCCCGAACTGAAAGAGTGGAAAGGTAAGTCGGGCGAATTTGTTCCTGGAGGGCAGGCCAAGGTGGTTTGTGATGCCAAGAATAAAGATGTGCTGCGTGTGGCATGCGCTTTTGCCGCCGACTATGAGCAGATGTTTGGCAAGAAGTTGGAGGTGGTATCCGGTAAGGCTTCGGAAGGTGACTTTGTGTTGAAATTGAAAAAAGACAAGCAACTGGGTAAGGAAGGATATGCCATTTCCGTAGCCAAAGAGGTGACAGCTACTGCACCTACTGCCACCGGACTTTACTGGAGTACCCGTACTTTGTTGCAGATGTCGGAACAGCATGCCGAACGTGCACTTCCAAAAGGTGCACTGCGTGACTATCCGGATTATGGATTGCGTGGCTTTATGATGGACTGCGGACGTAAGTTTATTCCGATGAACTATCTGAAAGATTTGGTGAAAATCATGTCTTACTATAAGCTGAATACCCTTCAGGTGCATCTTAACGATAATGGCTTTAAGCAGTATTGGAGCCATGACTGGGACAAGACTTATTCGGCTTTCCGCCTGGAGTGTGATACTTATCCGGGGTTGACAGCACGCGATGGATATTATACCAAGAAAGAGTTTGTGGATTTCCAGAAGGATGCTGCCGCTCAGTTCGTGGAAATCATTCCGGAAATAGATGCTCCGGCTCATACATTGGCTTTTACTCAGTATAAACCTGAAATTGGTAGCAAGGAGTATGGTATGGACCATTTGGATTTGTTCAATCCGGAAACCTACCGTTTCATGGACGGATTGTTCAAGGAATACCTGGAAGGTGAAAATCCGGTGTTCTGTGGAGAAAAAGTGCATATCGGAACCGATGAATATTCAAACAAGGACCAGAAAGTGGTAGAGAAGTTCCGTGAGTTTACCGACCGTTACATCAAGTTGGTAGAAAGCTACGGCAAGCAGGCTTGTGTATGGGGAGCACTTACTCATGCCAATGGTGAAACTAAAGTGAAATCGGATAACGTAATCATGGGGGCATGGTATAACGGTTATGCCGAACCGAAGGAGATGGTAAAGCAGGGGTATAAGCTGATAAGTATTCCTGATGGGTTTCTGTATATTGTGCCGGCTGCCGGATATTACTACGATTATCTGAATACTTCTTTCCTTTATAAGGAGTGGACTCCTGCCCATGTAGGTAAAGAGGTGTTCCAGGAAAAAGATCCTGCCATCCTGGGAGGGATGTTTGCTGTATGGAACGACCATGTGGGCAATGGAATTTCAGTGAAAGACATTCATCACCGTACTTTCCCGGCTTTGCAGACATTGGCTGTAAAGATGTGGACCGGTGCAAATCCTACAATGGATTTTGCTGAATTTGATGTGAAGAGACTGGCCTTGAGCGAAGGTCCTGCCGTGAACCTACTGGGCAGAATCGGCAACGAACCTAAGGTGGTGTATGAAGCTGCTGCCGTGACTCCGGGCATGGAGTTGCCGTATGCTGAAATCGGTTATGGATATACCATATCTTTCGATATTGAAGCTGCCGATGAGGCTAAAGGCACCGAACTGTTCCGTTCTCCAAATGCTGTGGTATATCTTTCAGACCCGGTAAGTGGACGCTGGGGATTTGCTCGTGACGGATATCTTAATTCTTTTGAATATCGTTTGTACAACGGAGAAAAAGCACATATTGAAATCAGCGGCGACCAAAATGAAACCGTGATGAAGGTAAATGGTAAGGTGGTTTCGGAATTGAAGAAAAAGACTTTGTATTTTAATGAAGGCAAAGACAAGATGAGTTATGTGCAGACTTTGGTGTTCCCGCTCGAAAAGGCCGGACAGTTCAAGAGTAAGATTCAGAACTTGAAGGTGTACAACTATCGTGTGAAATAACCGGTAAGTTATAAAATGGAAAAGGTTCCGGATTTAAGTGTACTTGTCTTGAGTCCGGAACTTTTTTATATCCTGAAGCTGATACGAGGGAGAGAAATGACGGATTGCGTCTTGTTCTTCAGGGATATCTTTTCGGCATAGGCAATGTCTTCCTGTTTGGTTTGTCATTGCAGTTTTTCAGTTAAGGGAATATGTACGATGTGGTTGATACATTGTCATATTCCTTTTTTTATGGTTAACCGGACTTTATCTTCCGTTGAAGTGCCAGCCTATTCCCAGCATCAAGTTGTTCGGATCTTTAAAACGGAACAATTGGTATCCAGTATGCAAGAACAAATGTTTGGTGAGATTTGTCTTGAGTACGAAAATCTGATAAAATACAGCGTCGTGGCTTTTATAGATGAATTTTCGTCCAATACCCCAGTTGATAGAAAAGATAGGCATCACAAATTCAGCTCTAAGAGAGAGCCCTATCGAGAATTGTTCTTTAAATTGAGGGTGATAGAATCTTAGATCTTCAGGATTGGAGGGAAGACTTTCATTGGCCAAGTGCTCCCATATATTCCCGCTTTCGTCATATTGTGCATCAAGAGATAAGCCGGCACGAAAATATCGGTTGAAGTTATAGAGCGGATTGAAGTTCAGTCCGGCTACGGCAAAAGCTCCGGGAATTACCAGTGGATTGTTCTTGTTGGGAATCTTTCCGCTTTTTTTCTTTGCTCCATAGACAATGAGGTCGTAGCTGATATGGCGTTTGAATGGAGGATGCTTCAGATAAGGTTTGGATAGCTTGAGGTTTTCTTCTTTTCCGAAAAAATGGATGAATCCAAAATTTCCAATCAATACATTGATGCCTGAATTAGGATAATTGGTGTTTCCGTTTGAGAAATGAGTGGCTCCGATACCTCCACGTAGATATGTATTGGCAGAAATTTTCCAGTTGAGCAAAAAGTTCAGGTGGATGTAGGCATTGATTTTCGAGCCCACTACCCGATTGTATGGATTTGTATCTTTATCGGCTTTTTTCCATCCAAAAGAAGCACCGAAGTTCCATTCATAATCTAGTGACAGGTTGGGTGAGAATTGTGCGATACGTGATGACTGAAAAGCGTAGACTGAAATAGGGTTGCCAACTTCTTTGCTGTTCAGGAAAGTATTGTAGCCTACTCCGATACCTTGTATTGTATGCGGGTATTCTTGTCCCAGTCGTGTTGTTGGAGAAAATTGAAATCCATATTTCAAATACCCTGACAGGGTAGTGTGGATGGGTTTATGGGCAAGGTTGACTCCTTTGAGGAAATTATGAGTTGGGAATATATAACCTGGTTTGAAGTCTGCTCCTATCAGATGGATGATTTTCTGGGGTATACTGTCGTTAGGACTGCCATATCCGTCAGAAATGAAGCACAACATGGAAATCAGTGCTGTGAATAATCTGTTTGGGATAGAATGGCTTTTCATATTGATGTATTTAATAAGGTATACAAACTTACACTTTATTTACATAAGACAGATAGTCAATTTATTACTTTTTCTGCCTTTTTTCTTGGATATTTCTGATAAAATGGAGCAAAAGATTATTCAAGGAGTCTGGAGATTATGGAAATGTATTATCTTCGCAATCTGCTTGAAAAACAGGATGAAAGTACTGGTATATGTATTGCAGGTTAGCTTATAATTATTTAAAACAAGGATGGAATGAAAAACTCAGGAGAGTGGTATGAAAAGAAACTGGCAGATACTATTGGCCAGTTGCAGCAAGTAAGTAGGTTCATAACTTATATCAGTGCGGCAAGACTCCTTCTGTTTGTAGGAATTGTTGCTACAATGGTGTGGTTATGGGGAGAAACGGTGCAAGCCATATTGGCTGTATTGACGGTAACTGT
The DNA here is from genome assembly GCA_029257865.1 of Phocaeicola sp. GTDB lineage: Bacteria > Bacteroidota > Bacteroidia > Bacteroidales > Bacteroidaceae > Phocaeicola. The sequence continues at coordinate 2,034 of JARIAN010000127.1, read as the reverse complement.
GTTGCCTTTTTTGCTGATGGTTAAGTTGCACAGTCATTTTTTTATGGAAAAGCAATGGTTGGAAATTCAGAAAGAAGTGCTGGAGAAAGAATTGAAAGGTCTGGAACATGACTTTTCTGATTTTGATGAAGGGAAAGAATTTATTAATCCAGCGCATTTATATTCGTATGACTTGGACTTGTTTGGGCGGAAGTCTTTGTTTCAGGCTGTAAACCGCACTTGTACTCATGTCGGGAAAATTACATTGGCGCATTGGATGCAAGAACATCTGAAAGACAAGTCGACCATACTGCGCAGGCAGCGGGCAGTGGAGGAATTGAGTGGGAAAAATGATTTCCGGCTTCGTTTTGCCATTACCGGACTGATGCGCCCTGGCAAGGAGAACGATGTGGAGGATATTATCCGTTGGATGACTAAGGAGAGCAAACTGAGTAAGTTGCTTTGGGTAAAGATTGTATTGGCAGGTGTGCCGTTAGTCAACTTGGTAGCACTTTTAGCTGGTGTTATGGGATGGATTTCTTTAAGTTGGTTTGGCTTTCTCTTTTCTTTATTTGTCATTTTAAGTTTCAGTGTGATACAACGTGCTACTGTGTTGCAAGACGAATATCATCAAAAACTTGGTGTGTTGAGTGTATATGCCAAACTCATCTCCTTGATACAAGGACAGCAATGGGAGTCGGAAGAAATCAAAGAACTGAGCCAAAAGCTGAATATTGAAGGGAAATCGCCGTCAGATGCTCTCAATGCCTTGACAAAAGAGTTGGACCGGATGGACCTGCGGAACAATCAGTTGCTTTATGTAATTCTGGAAGGAAGTCTTTTCTTCCAGTTGCGCCAGATGGTACGCATTGAACGTTGGAAAGACAAATATGGTAAATACCTGCAAGTATGGTTGCAGAGTGTAGGAGAGGTGGACGCTTTGTGCTCGCTGGCAACCTTTTCCTTCAATCATTCCGACTATGTATATCCGGAGATATCCGATTGTCCGTTTTGTTTTGAAGCCGTAGAGATGGGACATCCGCTGATGCCGGTGGAGCAATGTGTAAAAAATGATGCTGTTATCCCGTCTCGTCCATATTTCTTGATTGTTACGGGAGCCAATATGGCAGGCAAGAGCACCTATCTGCGTACGATTGGTATCAATTATCTGCTGGCTTGTATGGGGATGCCTGTCTGTTGCCGGAAGTTGAAGGTTTACCCCTCTCAACTGATAACCAGCCTGCGTACTTCTGATTCACTTTCCGACAATGAGTCTTATTTCTTTGCGGAATTAAAGAGGCTGCAGCGTGTCATAGAGCGACTGAACCGGGGGGAGGAGTTGTTTATCATATTGGATGAGATTTTGAAAGGGACCAATTCGGCCGACAAGCAGAAAGGTTCGTTCAGCTTGATTCGTCAGTTTATGCTGTTGAAGGCCAACGGTATCATTGCCACACATGATTTGCTGTTGGGTGAACTGGTGAATCATTTTCCGGGGCAGATAAAGAATTATTGCTTTGAAGCAGACATTAAAGATAACGAACTCTCATTCAGCTACAAGATGCGTGAAGGGATTGCCCAAAACATGAATGCTTGTTTTCTGATGAAGAAGATGGGAATAGTGATGGATGAAGAAGTAGAAATGTCTCTTTAAAGCTAAAAGGGGAAAGAAATAATCGGACAAATAGATAAAAATCATTAATTTTGCGGAGGAATTATTAAGAAAGGAAAAAAGATGAAGAAACTTTTTATGCTAGGTGCCTTGTTGATAAGTGCCGCAGGAACACTCTTTGCACAGAAAAGAGGATTTGAATATAAGTTTTATGGACAGATTCGTACTGATTTGTTCTACAATACTCGTGCGAATTCTGAAAGTGTAGACGGTTTGTTTTACATGTATCCGTTAGACAAACAGCTTGATCCGACAGGAAAGGATTTGAACAAGGTGGCCGATGGCAACTTCTATATGCTCTATTCACGTATAGGTGTGGATGTGCAAGGTCCGGGTATATTCAATGCCAAGACTTCTGCCAAGATGGAAGTAGATTTTAGAGG
>JARIAN010000116.1 GCA_029257865.1 Phocaeicola sp. | reverse complement strand
TCAAACAAGTGGAACTTTTTAGGTTGGTATAGATTTCCTTGTGGTTAGCTCTTTTTGTCTGAAAGGCTGTATATTTAGTGTTGTAATATTGCATCGTTTTATTGTTTAAAGTTTAATTTGTTGATTTGGTGACATTTGTGGTTCTGTTGTCATCTTGTTTTTACGTTGCAAAGTTATGGCCTTTAGAGTAGGTTAAAAGGGAGAAAATAAATCCAGTTTTTCTATTCCCTTTTACGGGAATAGAGCTGGAGCGTTTTACGGTGATGTAGGCTACATATATATTTTTCCTGTCGTATTGATTTTTTTGTTCTTACACTGTTTTATATAGCCTTTTAAGGTATCTTCGTCGATTTGGAAATTCTTGTTAGTGGAAATTTTGGTGAAATAAATTAGCCTTGATATAAGCAAGGTCTTGTTAGATGAAACAGCACTTCGCTTCGGTGCCCTCTTGCTGAATTGTTCTTTATATTGAGGTAATTGTAAGAAGTCTTTGAACATCTTGTTAAACAGCCATATTTGGGTAGAGTCTTTTTCTTCTTTTGGGCGTTTGAAGTCAATTTTTTGAATTTGCATCCATGGGTTCTTCTGTATCTCTTTCAGATTACTGTTTATGATAAAGCATAAATATCCTATCGCATTTGGGTTGTTTATGATTGTCTGATGCTTGCCTTCTATCTTTAGTGATAAAGTTGTATTTTTGTCGAATATCACCCCATGCCAATTAATATCTTTGGTGTTCTGTTCTATGGCTTGTGCAAGAAGTGTTAGTTGGTCAAGGTCTGTACCGTCTAGCTGAATTCCGTTCAGGCAGATGTCGCTGGTGTAATCGATGATAAACAAGAGTAGGAACCAGAATTTTTCAGGGTCGATTTCCAGCAGTTGCAGAGTGCCTTGTATCTCTTTATTGGCCAGATAGTTCTCATAGCTGATATTTCCAAACAGTTGGTTGTGGTTATATCGGTAGATGAATGGGTGGTATGCTGATGTACCATATACGTATCGTTCTTCTGTATTAGAGTCGAAATCCACGTCTGGGGCATAAATTGTAGCTATCTCTCTCATATATTCCAAGAGAGGATTGATATCAGCATTATCTTCATTTAGTTTTTCCATAATCTTTTGATGTGTAGTGAAATATATGAATATTGAAATATAAAAAAAAAGACTCCCACGATTCATCGAATCGCAGAAGTCTTTATATTTGATATGAGTAATATTATTACTTGCTCAAAGCAGTAGCAACGTCAACTGCACATGCAACTGTACATTCTACCATAGGGTTGTTACCGATACCCAAGAATCCCATCATTTCTACGTGAGCAGGAACTGATGAAGAACCAGCGAACTGAGCGTCTGAGTGCATACGACCCATAGTATCAGTCATACCATAAGAAGCAGCGACCGAGCATCCCTGCAACCAGCTTAATTGGTTATAAATCAAATCTATAGTGGCAATAGATAAACTCCGTGTAAATAAATAAAAGAATTAATTATAAAAATGGGCTGCATTATGGTCAAATTCCCAATACAATTCCGTTTGTAATAGAAATCCATGTTTGGATTAAGACCGTATTCTGATTTGAGTGTCGATAAAGTATAAATCACCGTCAATGCCATAAAGTACATTGTTGGGGACTACATCAAACACTTCATATTCTGAATTATGATATTCGTCGTAATAGTCCATTTCAAAACCTAATGCTTTCATGTATGCAGCTATTTCATCTTCTGTAGCTTCTCGCTCAGCCCAAATGTAAGGTTGTATAAGAACTGCACAGAATTCTTGTTAGCCATTATAGGCGAAACCTATCATCTGATAAGGTACGTTACCAAATAATTTGTTGTGTGCATTTATGCGGATGAAGAAATTCTCCAAATCATCACCTGCGTATTCAAAATTATTCAGCTTAATAACTATATTATCTTTGTTTCCTGTATAGACCTCGTTTTCACCACCTTTGCTAAGAAATTCAACATTTAGTTCAGAAAGAGAAATCCATAAATTGTTGGAATTGGCAAAGTCTATCAACTCTTTTGTTTGCCCTCTCTTATAGCTCTCTGTTGGTTCAAGCGTTCCTGCTGTTTCTTTTTTTTTCTTCTAACGATATGGGCTGCTTGCTCCAGTATGCTATTGATTGGCGAGTTCGTTCTATCCATTCTTTGTGAAGTTCATTTATATATTCCATAAATCTTATGTTTATGAGTTCAAAACAAAGATAGTTATTCTTTTTTTATTTCATGTTTCGGTACAACATTTTATTTCTTGGTGGTATAATCTGGGGATATTTCCTAAAAATGTAGTAGCAATATAAAAGGAAAACAACATAAGAGTTTTTAGACTCAAATGCTGTATGTTATCTTTAAAGTTCATTTACCACAATTTTATTCCATCCATTTCCTTTATAGCTTGAAGAATATCTTCTTTAGTCATATCAGTAGTTTCTTCCTCTATACTTATAGAACGGAACTCATAGCTTTCTACAATTTCTTTATCTTCATTCACTTCACTATATATCCAACTACTGAACACTCTATTGGGCATATCAAGGAATGTGATTCTAATAAATACACCTCCTAACAGATAAGGGGTAATGTCATAAATCACAAATTGACCTTTTATTTGCTCTTTGTAAGGGTCTAAATTTGCATTGCATACTTTCCCACTGTTATAGTCATCCAAATATTTTCGTAAAGTACGGATATATTCATTATCCAACCAATCACTTCTATCCCAGTCCTTAAAACGAATGTCATTGAGTGTTTTTCGTGTGCTAATAGTATCAGTTATGTGTAAAGTTGTATCAATGTTTTGGAGTGTTGAGGATTTTTGTTGGTTACACGCAGATAACGCAATTGTTATACCTTGTAATGATAGCACGTATAATCGTTTCATAATGTATTGTAATATTAAAAAGTAAGCAAAAAGTAATAGGGAAATATCTACTATCCATGAAGAACGGACAAAATAGAAATCCCCATAACTCATAGAGTTACAGGGATTTATTATCTTGATTAAGTATAGATTACTTGCTCAAAGCAGTAGCAACGTCAACAGCACAAGCTACAGTACAACCTACCATAGGATTGTTACCGATACCCAAGAATCCCATCATTTCTACGTGAGCAGGAACTGATGATGATCCAGCGAACTGAGCATCTGAGTGCATACGACCCATAGTATCTGTCATACCATAAGAAGCAGGACCAGCAGCCATGTTATCTGGGTGAAGAGTACGACCTGTACCACCACCTGATGCTACTGAGAAATATGGCTTACCAGCAAGAACGCGTTCTTTCTTGTAAGTACCTGCAACTGGATGCTGGAAACGAGTAGGGTTAGTAGAGTTACCTGTGATAGATACGTCTACACCTTCGTGCCACATGATAGCTACACCTTCACGAACGTCATCAGCACCATAGCATTTTACTTTAGCACGAGGACCGTCAGAGTAAGCTACTTCGTTAACGACTTTCAATTCTCCTGTATAGTAGTCGAACTGAGTCTGAACGTAAGTAAATCCGTTGATACGAGAGATGATCTGAGCTGCGTCTTTTCCAAGACCGTTCAAGATACAACGCAAAGGTTCTTTACGTACTTTGTCAGCCTTAGCAGCAATTTTGATTGCACCTTCAGCGGCAGCGAAAGATTCGTGACCTGCCAAGAATGCGAAACATTTAGTTTCTTCGCGAAGCAACATAGCTGCAAGGTTACCATGGCCGATACCTACCTTACGGTCGTCTGCTACAGAACCTGGGATACAGAATGCCTGCAAGCCGATACCGATTGCTTCAGCAGCTTCAGCAGCGTTTGTGCAACCTTTCTTAAGAGCGATAGCTGTACCTACTACGTATGCCCATTTTGCATTTTCGAAGCAGATAGGCTGAGTTTCTTCACAAGTCTTATAAGGATCAAGACCATACTGTTCGCAGATAGCGTTTGCTTCTTCGATGTCTTTGATACCGTTTGCGTTCAAAGCAGCAAGAATCTGTTTGATACGACGGTCCTGGCTTTCAAATTTTACTTCTCTAATCATAATGTTCTTTCCTCCTTATATTATTCGTGACGTGGATCAATGTGTTTAACTGCACCCTGTTCTGCTGTGAAGCGTCCGTAAGTACCAGTTACTTTCTTCAATGCTTCGTTTGCATCAGTACCTTTCTTGATTTCATCCATGAACTTGCCAAGGTGTACGAATTCGTAACCGCAGATTTCATCGTTCTTGTCCAATGCGATAGTTTTGATATAGCCTTCAGCCATTTCAAGGTAACGAGGACCTTTAGCCAATGTTCCGTAAAGTGTACCTACCTGGCTGCGGAGACCTTTACCTAAGTCTTCAAGACCTGCACCAATCATAAGACCGCCCTCAGAGAAAGCTGACTGAGTACGACCGTAAACGATCTGTAGGAACAATTCACGCATAGCTGTATTGATAGCGTCGCAAACTAAGTCTGTGTTCAAAGCTTCAAGAATTGTCTTACCTGGAAGAATCTCAGAAGCCATTGCTGCTGAGTGAGTCATACCAGAGCAACCGATTGTTTCTACCAAAGCTTCCTGGATTACACCTTCCTTAACGTTAAGAGTTAGTTTACAAGCACCCTGCTGAGGAGCGCACCAACCAATACCGTGAGTCAAACCTGAAATGTCTTTTATTTCTTTTGATTTAACCCATTTTCCTTCTTCAGGAATTGGAGCTGGACCATGATTAGGTCCTTTTTTTACAACACACATGTGTTCAACTTCGTGTGAATAAGTCATATTCTTTACGTTTTTATTAA
>JARIAN010000054.1 GCA_029257865.1 Phocaeicola sp. | reverse complement strand
GATTTGATGCAAAATTTCTTTGGATTTGTTTGCATAGTAAAAAAAATATAGTACCTTTGCACACGCAAACACGGGAATAGCTCAGTTGGTAGAGCATCGGTCTCCAAAACCGAGTGTCGGGAGTTCGAGCCTCTCTTCCCGTGCAGAAATAATGAAAGCCGTAACTTTTTAAGTTGCGGCTTTTTTTATTATCCGGTGTTAGGCTGGATGAAATTTCTTGATATTTTCTTGGGTTTAATATTGAAGTATGGGAAAAAGGCAAATAGTGTCCGACAGCGATTTCGGACAGATAGTTATTTCTACTCGTGATACGGCTAAAGGCATTTCAATGCGGCCTAAAGAAGATGGCTTGTATGTTACTGCTCCTTCCTGTGCGACGTTGAAGGCTGTTATGGGTGTGGTGGAAAAGTATCGTAGCCGCTTGTTGGATGCATTTTCAAAGCTTCTCCGTCCTCGCATCACAGAAGGGTATACAATCGAGGCGGAATGTTTTCAGTTATGCTTAAAGAAGTCTCCTTTGAAACATTTTACTATGTCGGTAGAGGAGGGCGGGGTGTGTATTCATTATCCGGCATCTACAGATTTTTCATCTTCGGAAACCCAGTCTTTGCTTGCTGCTGCTATTGATGGGGCATTGAAGAAGATGGCAATGCAATATCTTCCTCAGCGGTTGAACTTTCTCTCTAAGAAGGTTGGTTTGTCTTTTAGTGCGGTGAGAGTTTCTGGTGCACACACTAGATGGGGGAGTTGTTCGTCGAAAAAGAGCATAAGTTTGTCTTTTTACTTGATGTTGCTTCCTTCTCGTTTGATAGATTACGTGATTTTACATGAATTGGCGCATACGCGTGAAATGAATCATGGGGCAGGCTTTTGGAGTTTGCTGGATAGATTGGCTGATGGAAATGCAAGGTTGTTGGATGCTGAACTGAAAAAATATCGTCCGTTCTTATGATTGTTTTAGGAATTGGAGAGGAATCTAAAGGCTTGTGGTAGGCTTTCGTAATACTTATATACATATTATAACACTCTGGTCCGATTGAATTGCTTCAATTAGAGAGAGAATTCGGATGATTTTTGCTCGTTTTATGTGGAAGGGCTGAAATCATGCCGACATTTTTTGGGGATCTTCTAATTATTTTGGGAGAAATATTTAGTCATTTTCTCCAAAATAATTAGAAGATTGGGTAAAAATATTCCGACGATTTGAACTGCATGCTCTGAGGCCCTTGAAAAAAGGAGG
>JARIAN010000119.1 GCA_029257865.1 Phocaeicola sp. | reverse complement strand
AAAGACGACATGAGTTTTCTGAGCCGCTCCTTTGAACGCCATTTCAACGAGCGTCCGTACCTGAAACACTCCTGCTACCTCTACCTGACCAAGACGACAAAGGAACGTAACCGGATGCAGAGCAACTTCAGTACGCTGTGCCGGGGGCATATCATCCCGAAGGAACTGGGCAAGGAAACCGCCGGGAAGTTCATGGAGGCCGCCGAACAGTTCGAGCGCATCATGAACGACAGCGGCTTTGTCAGGCTGCGACGCCTCTCCACCGACGAGATTGTCGGGACGGAGAAGTCCGCCGGGCTGATAGAGCGTTACTTCTCGCTCATGCCCGAAGGCAACACGACCTTGCAGGACATCGACCTCTCGGCAAAAGAAATGCGTATCGGTGACAACCGCCTGTGCCTGCACACCCTCTCCGACGCGGAGGATATGCCCGGAAAGGTGACTACCGACATCCGCTACGAGAAACTTTCCACGGATCGAAGCGACTGCCGCCTTTCCTTCGCCTCCCCCGTTGGTCTGCTGCTCTCCTGCAACCACATCTACAACCAATATGTGATTATCGACAACAGCGAGGAAAATTTGCAGAAGTTCGAGAAGTCCGCAAGGAATATGCAGTCGCTATCCCGATACAGCCGGAGCAACAGCATCAACCGCGAGTGGATAGACCAGTACCTGAACGAAGCCCATTCCTACGGGCTGACATCGGTGCGGGCGCACTTCAACGTCATGGCATGGAGCGATGACGCGGAGGAGCTGAAGCATATCAAGAACGATGTAGGCAGCCAGCTCGCCAGCATGGAGTGCGTACCCCGCCACAACACCATCGACTGCCCGACGCTCTACTGGGCGGCGATGCCCGGCAATGCGGCGGACTTCCCGGCGGAAGAGAGTTTCCACACCTTCATCGAGCAGGCGGTGTGCCTCTTCACGGAGGAAACCAACTACCGCAGCTCGCTCTCGCCCTTCGGCATCAAGATGGTGGACAGGCTTACGGGAAAACCGCTGCACCTCGACATCTCCGACCTGCCAATGAAGCGGGGCATCACCACCAACCGCAACAAGTTCGTGTTGGGTCCTTCGGGCAGCGGCAAATCCTTCTTTATGAACCACCTCGTGAGGCAATACTACGAGCAGGGTACGCATGTGGTGCTGGTGGACACGGGAAACTCTTATCTGGGCTTGTGCGAGATGATCCGGCGCAAGACAAACGGGGCGGACGGCGTGTACTTCACCTACACGGAGGAGAAACCGATTTCGTTCAACCCGTTCTACACCGATGATTACGTGTTTGACGTGGAGAAAAAGGACAGCATCAAGACGCTGCTGCTGACGCTCTGGAAATCGGAGGACGACAAAGTGACGAAGACGGAGAGCGGCGAACTGGGCGGTGCGGTGAACGCCTACATCGAGCGTATCAGGGCTGACCGGAACATCGTCCCCTCGTTCAACACCTTTTATGAATATATGCGCGACGACTACCGCCGCGAACTGGCGGAACGTGAGATAAAGGTGGAGAAGTCAGACTTCAACATCGACAATATGCTCACCACCATGCGGCAGTATTACCGGGGCGGACGCTACGACTTCCTGCTCAACTCCACGGAGAACATCGACCTGCTCGGCAAGCGGTTCATCGTCTTCGAGATTGACAGTATAAAGGAGAATCGAGAACTTTTCCCTGTGGTGACCATCATTATCATGGAAGCCTTCATCAACAAGATGCACCGTCTGAAAGGCGTGCGCAAGCAACTGATAGTGGAAGAGGCTTGGAAGGCTCTCTCTTCGGCGAACATGGCTGAGTACCTGCGCTATATGTACAAGACCGTGCGCAAGTATTACGGGGAGGCAATCGTGGTGACGCAGGAGGTGGATGACATCATTTCCTCGCCCGTCGTCAAGGAGAGCATCATCAATAACTCCGACTGCAAGATACTTCTCGACCAGCGGAAGTACATGAACAAGTTTGATGCCATACAATCCCTGCTGGGTCTGACGGAGAAGGAGAAATCGCAGATACTCTCCATCAACATGGCGAACAACCCGTCAAGGCTCTACAAGGAAGTCTGGATCGGGCTGGGTGGCACACAGTCAGCGGTCTATGCCACCGAAGTTAGTGCTGAAGAGTATCTGGTGCGCCCGTAAGGGGATTTGACAAATGTCGCTGTGGCAAGCGACTGGGCGTGAGTTTATAGGCCCATTAACAACCGACTTATCTGAAAGGGAAACCGGACAGGGAGTGCAGCATGTCGGTAAAGCCATAAGTCAGCCAACTATCAGGCTGCGACTGAATGGCAAGTTAAAACGATAGATATAAGGATAAAGCCTGCATTGGTTGAACGATAGTCCGAGCAGTCGTATCCTTGGGCGGTGACGGAAGATAGTTATATACGTCACACTGCGGTACTACACTGATGAGAGATAGCAGGCGTAGCATGAACTGACCGCAGGGCAACTGCCATAAGCAGTAAAGGACGAAAGTCGTATCCGACAATCTATCGCGCCAAACAGTTGTCAAGTTCCTAAACGGGGATTGCCTAAACCGGAACGCCGCAAGGCTATTAGGTGTAGACCTATGAATATCCGGCATGGCAACGGAGTTCCCATAGTAGTCCGAGCAGGGTAACGCCCTGTACATGGCGAAGGGGAACAGCTAATTAAGTTTAACAATTTAACGGAAAATGTGTGAGACATGAGAAATCCAAAGAATGTGTTAAACAGTCTGTCTAAACACAGCGGTAATTCAAACTACAAGTTTGAGCGGCTGTATAGAGTGCTGTTTAATGCGGAAATGTTTTATGTGGCCTACGAGCGCATTTACGCAAAACCGGGCAACATGACAGCAGGAACTGACGGTAAAACCGTCAGTGGAATGAGCATTGAACGCATTGAGCAACTGATTGAAAGTCTGAAAAACGAGACTTATCAACCAGCTCCGTCCAAAAGGGCGTACATACCGAAGAAAAACGGCAAGAAACGTCCGCTTGGCATCCCCTCATTCAACGACAAGTTGGTGCAGGAAGTGGTGAGAATGATACTGGAAGCTATCTACGAGGGCAGTTTTGAGCATACCTCACACGGGTTTCGGCCCGGGCGTAGTTGCCATACCGCACTTATCAGCATACAGAAGTCATTCACAGCCGTGAAATGGTTCATCGAGGGCGACATCAAAGGGTTCTACGACAACATCGATCATGATGTGTTGATAGGCATCCTGCGGGAACGCATCGCCGACGAGAGATTTCTACGGCTTATCCGCAAATTCCTTAACGCCGGATACATCGAAGATTGGGTGTTTCACAGAACGTACAGCGGGACACCGCAGGGCGGTATCGTCAGTCCTATATTGGCGAATATCTACCTCGACAAGTTCGACAAGTACATCCGGGAATACATCAATCGGTTCAACAAGGGGGAAATACGGAAAGGCAACGCTCAGTACAAGCTCTACGAGCAGCGGAGATACCGGCTGGCTAAGAAACTGAAAAATGAGAAAGATGAAAAGGTAAGAGAACAGATGGCCGCTGAAATCAAGCGGCTTCGGGAAGAAAGGAACAAGTTCCCCGCGCGTAATGAAATGGACAGCAGTATCAAACGATTGAAATATGTGCGGTATGCTGACGATTTTCTGATTGGGGTTATTGGTAGTCTGGAAGACTGCAAAACAGTAAAAGAGGACATTAAGAACTATTTGAAAGAGGCTCTTAAACTGGAACTGTCAGATGAGAAGACTCTGATAACCAACGCACAGAAACCCGCCAAGTTCCTCGGATTCGACATTTTTATCCGTAGGAGCAACGATTTACGCAAGGATATTAACGGCAAAACAATCCGTTCGCTCGGACACGTTCCGGTACTGTATCTGAATTACGAAACGATGCGAAAGAAACTCTTTGACTATAAAGCTGCGAGAATAGCGGTTGAAAACGGTAAAGAGATATGGAAATCCATCGTCAGAACGTACATGATCGATTTGGATGACTTGGAAATAGTCAGCCAGTTCAACGCCGAGATCCGGGGATTTTACAACTACTACTCGATAGCCAATAACAGTCCGGCCATCAACTCTTTCTATCACATCATGTCATACAGCATGTACAAGACTTTCGCAAGAAAGTACAAGTCGTCTGTAAAGAAAATCCTATTCCAGTACAAAAAGGACGGGACGTTCAAAGTGGCATATGAGAACAGTAAGGGTAAAACGCTCTACCAATCATTCTATCACGACGGTTTCAAACGCAAAAAAATCGCAGGGGCTACCTCATGCGACACTATCCCGCGGACAGTTACAATAACGGGCGGTCGTAACAGCCTAATGGAAAGGCTGAAACTCCAAGTCTGCGAATTATGCGGTGCTACGGACAAACTCGAAATGCACCATGTCCGCAAACTCAAAGACCTGAAAGGTAAGTCCGATTGGGAGAAGAACATGATCGCACGGCGGCGCAAAACGCTGGCGGTCTGCTCGAAATGTCATGCAAAGATAGACCCCGACCGACGGATCAGACTGAATTAATTAGTGGAGAGCCGGATACAGGGAGACTTGTAAGTCCGGTTCGGGGGCGAGTGCCCGGAAACCTATCATAGAAATATGACAAGGCGCTGGGTACTTAGCCTACGCGTACACCACCGAAGAAACGGAAAAAGTAGAGGTGTACCGTCTGGCGGAGCAGCTGGGCGGCGACATCGAAGCCTCCATCCGGCAGCTGGCCGAAAGGCGAAGAAACAAGGAATAAATAAAAACAGATTCATCAACCCAAAAAGAAAATGCGTATGAGTATATCAAGAACGAAAATGCTGCAAGTCAGCAAGTGTTTAATCGGGCTGGCGGTCATGATGCTGCAATCCTGCGATGTAGCGGACAACCGCCGCGACCTGCTTTGCGGGAACTGGGAAAGTGTAGAGGGCAAGCCGGACGTGCTTATCTACAAGGAGGGCGAAGCCTATAAGGTGACGGTGTTCAAACGGAGCGGCATCCGCCGCAAGCTGAAGCCGGAAACCTATCTCTTGCAGGAGGAGAACGGCAACCTGTTCATGAACACCGGATTCCGCATCGACGTGTCCTACAACGAGGCGACGGACATCCTGACCTTCTCGCCGAACGGGGACTATGTGCGCGTGAACCCGAAACCGGACCATCCGATAAGCGGACAATAACGATAACCGCTAAAATCCAAAGTAACATGAGAACAAGAATAACACTTATTATCTGCCTGTGCCTGTTTGCAGTCGGCAGGACAAGCGCACAGTGGGCGGTGATAGACCCGTCCAATATCGCGCAGAGCATCGTGAACACCTCCAAGAACATGGTACACACTTCCACGACCGCCCAGAATATGATAAAAAATTTTCAAGAGACGGTGAAGATTTACGAACAGGGCAAGAAGTATTACGACGCACTGAAATCCGTGAACAATCTGGTAAAGGACGCCCGGAAGGTGCAGCAGACCATCCTGATGGTGGGCGACATTACCGACACCTATGTGACCAGCTTCCAGAGGATGATGCGTGACGACAACTTCACGGTGGAGGAACTGGGAGCCATCGCCTTCGGCTACACCAAGCTGTTGGAGGAATCCAACGACGTGCTGACGGAGTTGAAAAACGTGGTGAACATCACCACGCTCTCCATGACGGACAAAGAACGCATGGATGTGGTGGAACGCTGCTACTCCAAGATGAAGCGTTACCGCAACCTCGTGAGCTACTACACCAACAAGAACATCAGAGTGAGCTACCTGCGTGCGAAGAAGAAGAACGACCTCGACCGCATCATGGGGCTGTACGGGAACATGAACGAAAGATACTGGTAGCCTATGAATTTAGACAACCTTCACCAAATTCTGCGCTCGCTCTACGAGCAGATGATGCCGCTATGCGGGGACATGGCGGGCGTGGCGAAAGGCATCGCCGGGCTGGGTGCTCTGTTCTACGTCGCCTACCGGGTGTGGCAGTCGCTGGCGAGAGCCGAACCGATAGACGTGTTCCCCATGCTGCGCCCCTTTGCGATAGGCTTGTGCATCATGTTCTTCCCGACGGTGGTATTAGGCACGATAAACAGTATCATGTCGCCCGTCGTGCAAGGTACGGCGAAGATGCTGGAGACGGAAACGCTGGACATGAACCGATACCGTGAGCAGAAAGACAAACTGGAATACGAGGCGATGATGCGCAACCCCGAAACCGCCTACCTTGTGTCGAACGAGGAGTTTGACAAACAGCTGGAGGAACTGGGCTGGTCGCCCGGCGACATGGTAACGATGGCGGGAATGTACATCGAACGTGGGATGTACAACATGAAGAAAGGCATCCGCGATTTCTTCCGCGAGATACTGGAACTGATGTTCCAAGCCGCCGCCCTCGTGATAGACACCATCCGCACCTTTTTTCTCGTGGTGCTGGCGATACTCGGTCCGATAGCCTTCGCCATATCGGTATGGGACGGCTTTCAAAGTACACTCACACAGTGGATATGCCGCTACATACAGGTTTATCTGTGGCTGCCCGTGTCGGATATGTTCAGTACCATACTGGCGAAGATTCAGGTGCTGATGCTGCAAAGCGACATCGAGCGTATGCAGGCTGACCCGAACTTCTCGCTGGATTCGAGCGACGGTGTGTATATCGTCTTCATGATCATAGGAATCATCGGCTACTTCACCATCCCGACGGTGGCAGGCTGGATTATCCAAGCCGGAGGCATGGGAAGCTACGGTCGCAACGTGAACCAGACGGCAGGACGAGCCGGAAGCATGACGGGCAGCGTGGCGGGTGCAGCCGCAGGCAACATGGTCGGACGTGCCGGAAAACTGCTGAAATAATCAACTGACAATTAAAAACGAATAAAAAACAATGGAATTTAAGTCACTCAAAAACATCGAATCATCGTTCAGGCAGATACGCCTGTTCGGTATCGTCTTCCTCTCGTTGTGCGCCGTGATAACGGTATGGAGCGTGTGGAGTTCCTACCGCTTTGCGGAACGGCAGCGGGAAAAGATTTACGTGCTGGACAACGGCAAGTCGCTGATGCTGGCTCTCTCGCAGGACTTGTCGCAGAATCGTCCGGCGGAGGCAAGGGAACACGTGCGCCGCTTCCACGAGCTATTCTTCACGCTCTCTCCCGAAAAGAGCGCGATAGAGCATAACGTGAAACGCGCCCTGCTATTGGCGGACAAAAGCGTGTACAACTACTATTCGGACTTCGCCGAGAAGGGGTACTACAACCGCATCATCGCCGGGAACATCAACCAGGTGCTGAAGGTGGACAGCGTGGTATGCGACTTCAACGGTTATCCCTACCGTGCCGTGACCTACGCCACACAGAAGATCATCCGGCAAAGCAACGTCACCGAGCGCAGCCTCGTGACCACGTGCCGCCTCTTGAACTCGTCCCGTTCGGACGACAATCCCAACGGTTTCACCATCGAGGGATTCACCATCATCGAGAACAAGGATTTACAAACCATCAAAAGGTAACGGACATGAAGAAAATCAGGAAATCATTTTGGCGTGCGTACTGGAAGTTCCACGACAAAAAGAAAATGCTGGTGGCAAGGCTCAAAGGCTATCTGGACGGTTTACCCCCGAAGACACGCAGGCGCATCGTGCTGGCGATGCTCGCCGCCTTCGCGGTGCTTGCCATCTACACCTTCGGCAAAGCCGTCTATGACATCGGCAGGAATGGCGGCAGCCGGATAGTAACAGACCATGCCGGACAGGTGGGACTGTCCGTAAAGCCGTAAAACAATCACAACGTAATACCTTATTTATATGGAACAGACGAAGAATGAACCTAAAAACGAAAACAAGGCGGCTCCCGACAATGGGAAACCGAAGAAGGAGCGCAAGCCGCTGACCGAAGCCCAAAGGCTGAAACGTCAGAAAATGATAGTGCTGCCCGCTATGGTGCTGGTATTCATCGGGGCTATGTGGCTGATATTCGCCCCGTCTTCCGACAAGGAACAGCAACCGGGAACGAGTGGTTACAACATCGAAATGCCCGACGCTGACAAGGCGAACCGCCAGATCATCGGCGACAAGGCGAAAGCATACGAGCAGGGGGCGATGGAGGAACGGCAGGAGAACCGCAGCCGCACCATGCAGGAACTGGGCGATATGTTCGACCGAGAGGTGGCGGAAACGGACGGTGGCAGGGACTTCGACCTTGCCAATCCCGGAAATGCGGAAGATGCAACAGCAACATCATCCGCCCCGAAGACCATCCAGTCTTCCGCAGCCGCCTATCGCGACCTCAATGCCACGCTCGGCAACTTCTATGAACAGCCGAAGAACGACAACGCGGATATGGACGAACTGTTGGAGCGCATCGCTTCGCTGGAATCGGAACTGGAAAGCGAGAAAGGCAAGGCGTCCGCTGTGGATGACCAAGTGGCACTTATGGAGAAGTCCTACGAACTGGCGGCGAAGTACATGGGCGGGCAGAACGGCACACAGCCACCTGTCGGACAGGCGGCAGAGCCTTATCCAGTGCAGAAAGCCGGAAAGGACACGGCAGCACCTGTCAGGCAGGTGGCGCATCAGGTGGTGTCCTCGCTCTCACAGCCGATGAGCATCGCCGAATTTGTCGCCTCCTTCTCGCAGGAGCGCAACCGCAGTTTCAATACGGCGGTGGGTGTCACGACTGTATCGGACAGGAACACCATATCGGCGTGTGTCTATGGGGCGCAGAGTGTGACTGACGGGCAGGCTGTCAAACTCCGGCTGCTGGAGCCGATGGCGGTAGCGGACAAAATCATCCCCCGTAATGCGGTGGTAATCGGCACGGCAAAGATTCAGGGCGAACGGCTTGATATTGAAATCACGTCGCTGGAGTACGCGGGTACGATTATCCCGGTAGAGCTGGTGGTGTATGACACGGACGGGCAGCCCGGTATCTTCATTCCCAACTCTATGGAAATGAACGCCGTCAGGGAGGTTGCCGCCAACATGGGCGGCTCGCTGGGCAGCAGCATCAATATCTCCACCAACGCAGGGGCGCAGCTCGCCTCCGATTTGGGTAAAGGGCTGATACAAGGAACCAGCCAGTATATCGCCAAGAAGATGCGTACCGTCAAGGTGCATCTGAAAGCCGGGTACAAGGTCTTGCTCTATCAGGACAGGAATTGAAAAAAGAAAAAGTAACAACAATCCAATTTTTATTTACCACTAAAATCCAAAGTAATGAGAAAAGTAATCATCATGTTTGCCCTCGCTATGGGCATCGCAACTGCCAACGCGCAGGAGAACGTAACCGTTGGAAAGGACAACGGAAGTGAACAACCGACCTTGACAAAGGAGGTCTATCCGCAGAAGGAGGCGGACGGCGACCTGTATCACGGGCTGACAAAGAAGCTGACCTTTGACCGCATGGTTCCCCCGCACGGCTTGGAAGTGACCTACGACAAGACCGTCCACGTCATTTTCCCCTCGGAGGTGCGCTACGTGGATTTAGGCTCGCCCGACCTGATTGCGGGCAAAGCCGACGGAGCGGAGAACGTCATCCGCGTGAAAGCTACCGTGAGGGACTTCCCGAACGAAACCAATATGTCCGTGATAACGGAGGACGGGAGTTTCTATGCCTTCAACGTGAAGTACGCCGCCGAACCGCTGCTGCTCAACGTGGAGATGTACGACTTCATCCATGACGGCGAGGCAGTGAACCGCCCGAACAATGCGCAGGAAATATACCTGAAGGAGCTGGGCAGCGAAAGCCCGATGCTGGTGCGCCTTATCATGAAGTCCATCCACAAGCAGAATAAGCGCGAGGTGAAGCACATCGGCTGCAAGCGATTCGGCATCCAGTACCTGCTGAAAGGCATCTACACGCATAACGGTTTGCTCTATTTCCACACGGAGATAAAAAACCAGAGCAACGTGCCTTTCGACGTGGACTACATCACATGGAAAATCGTGGACAAGAAGGTGGCGAAGCGTACCGCCGTGCAGGAGCAGATTATCCTGCCGCTCCGTGCGCAGAATTACGCTACGCTCGTGCCGGGCAAGAAGAGCGAGCGCACGGTGTTCACGATGGCGAAGTTCACCATTCCCGATGACAAGTGCCTCGTGGTGGAACTCAACGAGAAGAACGGAGGTCGCCACCAGTCTTTCATGATTGAGAACGAGGACTTGGTACGTGCCAATACTATCAACGAACTTCAAGTGCGCTGACCATGAGAAAGTACATCGCAATAATCATCGCGTCGCTTGCCCTGTGTACGGGGCAGGCGCACGCCCAGCGATGCCTGCCGAAGATGCAGGGCATCGAGGTCAGGGCGAACATGGCGGACGGTTTCAATCCCGGCGGCAACGACGGTGGGTACAGTTTCGGGGCGGCTCTTTCCACTTATACCAAAGGCGGAAACAAATGGGTGTTCGGCGGCGAATACCTGTTGAAGAACAACCCTTACAAGGACGGGAAGATACCCGTGGCGCAGTTCACGGCGGAGGGCGGCTACTACTTCAAGATACTCTCCGATGCCCGTAAAATCGTGTTCGTCTATGCAGGAGCTTCGGCTCTTGCCGGATATGAATCGGTGAACTGGGGCGAAAAGGTACTGCATGACGGCTCCACGCTCCATGACCGGGACGGCTTCATCTACGGCGGTGCGCTGACGCTCGATGTGGAGTTTTACGTGGCAGACCGTATCGCCCTGCTCGCCAACCTCCGGGAGCGTTGCCTGTGGGGTGGTGACACGAGGAAGTTTCATACGCAGTGGGGCGTGGGCGTGAAGTTCATCATAAACTGACGCACCGCATGGAACGGACGGAAATCGACGCCATGAGGCATATAGCCCTTGCGGACTTCCTCGCACGGCTGGGGCATGAGCCTGTCAGAAGAAGCGGCAACGAGTTGTGGTATCGTGCGCCATACCGCAATGAGCGCACGCCATCTTTCCGTGTGAACGTGGCGAAACAGCTCTGGTACGACTTCGGTACGGGCAAGGGCGGCGACATCTTCACTCTTGCCGGGGAGTTTATCCGAAGCGGTGACTTCATGGAACAAGTGAAATTCATAGCGGAAACCGCCAATATGCCTATGCCTGTTCCCGAAGTGAGCAGACCAACTTTCCAGCCTAAACCGTCAGAACCTGCCTTTGAAGGAGTGGAAGCTGCCCCACTGTTTCATTCTCCACTGACGGACTATCTGGCGGAACGGGGCATTCCTTACGGCATTGCATTCCGGTATTGCTGCCAACTGAATTACGGAGTGCGTGGCAAGCGGTATTTCGCCGTCGGCTTCCCGAATGTGGCTGGTGGATATGAAATCCGCAGCCGTTTCTTCAAAGGATGCGTGCCTCCGAAGGATGTGTCGCCGGTCAAGGCGGAAGGCTCTCCGGCTGACTTGTGCAGCGTATTTGAGGGCTTCATAGATTTCCTTTCCGCCGCCACGCTCGGATTGGAAACGGGTGACTGTCTTGTGCTGAACTCGGTTTCCAACGTGGAAAAGGCGATGAGGTATTTGGGCGGTTACGGGCGCATAGACTGTTATCTTGACCGTGATGAAGCCGGACGGCGGACGTTGGAAACGCTGAAAGGACACTATGGGGAACGTGTCTGCGACCGTTCCGCCCTCTATGACGGTTGCAAGGACTTGAACGAGTATCTACAACTGACAACGAAAAAATAACAATAACTTAAAAATCAAAGGACAATGAACATACTGAACAACAAGAACAAGAGAATATCAATTTTCAAGGCGTTGGCACTCTGCCTGTTCGCCGCCATATCGCTCACACTCGTGTCGTGTGACGATGACATGGACATCCAGCAATCCTATCCCTTCACGGTGGAAACCATGCCAGTACCCAACAAGGTGACGAGGGGGCAGACGGTGGAAATCCGCTGTGAGCTGAAAAAAACGGGCGACTTCGCCAATACCCTCTATACTATCCGGTATTTCCAGTTTGAGGGAGAAGGAACGCTGAAAATGGACAACGGTATCACGTTCCTGCCCAATGACCGCTACCTGCTCGAAAACGAGAAGTTCCGGCTGTACTACACGGCGGATGGTGAGGAGGCGCACAACTTCATTGTAGTGGTGGAGGACAATTTCAGCAACTCCTACGAATTGAAATTTGACTTCAACAACCGAAACGTGAAGGATGACGGGGCTATCTCTGTTGTCCCCGTCGGAAATTTCAAGCCCCTTACACGATGATGCGTGTATTCATAACTATCCTTTGTTCGCTTCTGGCGGTCTGTTCCGTGTCCGCACGGGACAGCCGTCATGAGGGAACGGACGGACAGGCTGCTATCTACCGGCTGTCCCCATTCGAGAGGGCGGTACGATGCACGAAATATTTTGAAGGCTGGCACTCGGAGAAACACCACCCGTATGTAGGGTATGGGCATAAGTTGTTACCGGGTGAAAGGTATTCGGCACGTACCATGACGAAGCGGCAGGCGGACGCGCTTCTGCGAAAAGACCTGCGGAAATTCTGCGCGATGTTCCGGCAGTTCGGGAAAGATTCGCTCCTGCTTGCCACGCTCGCCTACAATGTCGGTCCATACCGTCTTTTGGGGAGCGGGAAGATACCCAAAAGCAAGCTGATCCGAAAGCTGGAGGCTGGCGACAGAAGCATTTATCGGGAGTATATCGCCTTCTGCAACTACAAGGGGAAACGGCACGCCATGCTGCTCAAACGGAGAAAGGCGGAGTTTGCGCTGCTCTATATTCCGTAATCAAGCACGTTCCTTGCATTTTCATACAAGGAACGTGCATTCATTCTTTTTTAATTTGGCTATTCGCTTAAAAATGACTACCTTCGCAAACCAATTAAATATCATTATCAATAAATGAATAGAGGCTCTGAATGGCGAATTTGGGATTTACATGTTCATACTCCATTTTCGCTTGAACATAACTACAAATGCAATCCCGGAGAAGATGTTTGGGATAAATATATTGATGCCTTAGAACACCTTCCTACTGATATAAAAGTTTTGGGAATTAATGACTATCTTTTTATTGATGGTTATCGTAAAGTACTTGAGTATAGAGAACAAGGCAGATTGCAAAATATTGAATTAGTTTTACCGGTTGTTGAATTTAGGTTGGCAAAATTTTGTGGTAATGAAAAATTCAAAAGAATAAATTATCATATTATCTTCTCTAATGAATTAACTCCAGATCAGATTCAACAGCAATTTCTTAATGCCCTTACCGCACATTATACTTTAAGTCCTGATTGTAATCAGCAATGGGGTGGCGTTGTCACAAAAGAAAGTTTAGAAGAATTAGGTAATAAGATAATAAATTCAGTACCAGAAGAAAAAAGGAGTCAGTATTCATCACCTTTAAAAGAGGGATTCAATAACTTGAATCTTGAACTTTCAGTAATAATGAATCCGTTAAATAATGCTAATCATATATTTGATGGTAAGTTTATTACAGCGATAGGTAAAACGGAATGGGATGATTTTAAATGGGATGATAATTCTATTGCCGAGAAAAAAAGTATAATTAATGGTGCTGATGTCGTTTTTACGGCGGCACAGGACATTGATAAATACAACAAATCCAAGAAAAAATTGCATGAACAAAAGGTTAATGAATTATTATTGGATTGTAGCGATGCACACTGTTTCTCTGATAATATTGCAATTAAAGATAGATTAGGAAATTGCAAGACATGGATAAAAGCAGATACAACATTTGAAGGTTTAAAACAGATATTGTTTGAGCCGGAAGATCGAGTTCGTGTTCAATCAACAAAGCCTGATGAAAAAAACATATATCAAGTTATTGATAGTGTAACTTTAGATGAAGAAGGTTTTTGGCATGGGACAATCCTTCTTAATCCGAATTTAAACACCATCGTAGGAGGACGTTCTACCGGTAAATCTTCTTTACTTAAAGCTATTGCTGCAAAACATGGGAATAAAGAAGTTGATAAAGATGATTTCATAAGACAACATTTGGATGGTATTACTATTCGTTGGCAAGATGGGAATGATCAACTTGGTCGAGAGATTGAATATTTCCGTCAGAGCTATATGCATGATATTGCATTCGATTCCGATAAGACAAATAAAATTGTGGAGAATATAATACAATCTAAAGACGAAACGGGTGTATTAAGGAAGTATTATGAACATTTGACGGATTTATCTAAGGCTATTTCAGAAGGAGTATTTTCAGTTTTCCAAATGCAGAAAGAAATAAACTCTTTAAAAAAGTCTTTATCTGAAAAAGGAAAAAGGGAAGGTGTCAATCAACAATTAAGTTTATTAAAAGCAAAAGTTGCTGATTTGCAAAAAGGTGCAGAATTAACTCCCGAAGAAAGATTGGCATTAGATGCATCAATAAAACAAGTTCAAGAGAAGAAAAAATTGATTGCATATGCAGAACAAGATTTATTAATATTTGAAAAAATACTAATATCCACTCCATTTGATGCTTCGTATGAGGAAAAATGTCAATTTGGGGGTATGCAGTTCGGCTTAAATCAATCTGAAACATATAGATTATTTAATGAACTGAGAATCAAGACTGAAACAGAATGGAATAAAATAATCACCCAGCTTAAAAATAATACAATAAAAGCGAAAGAACAATTATCATCTGAAATACAAACTATCATAAGCTCAGAAATTTATAAAAAAGGAATCCGCATATTTGAGGAAAATAAAGAACTCAAAGATTTAAATACTAAAATCCAAGAAGAAGAAAAGACTCTTGCTGCTATTGATATGATGCAGAGTAAAATTGATAAAATTTTACAACAACAAAACAACTCAATTTTACAAATAATCAATGCTCATTGTTCTTTTAAGAAAAGTGCAAACCAAGTTTCAGAACAACTGTCAATTTCGTATGACGGTCTTGATATTCATATAGATATTAATTTCCATAAAAAGGATTTACAGGATTTTTTGGAAACCAGGCTTAATCAAAGAGGGTATGAACGACAAGGATATTTGCAAGAGTTGCTAAATAATTATGATGATAATAATGAAAGCAATAGCAACGCCTTTTTGAAAGACTTGCTAACAGGTGATGTTCTGTTAAAGAATGGATATGATGCACAAAATGTTGCTGTAGAATTTTTATCACGGAACTGGTATAGCCTTAATTATGGCATAACGTATCAGGCTGATACTTTCGCCAATATGTCAGAAGGGAAGCAAGCTTTTGTTATTTTGAAATTACTTTTAGATTTTAGCGACAAAAGATGTCCGATACTTATAGATCAACCTGAAGATAGTTTAGACAATCGTGCCATATATAACGAATTGGTAGCATATATTAAACGCAAAAAACGAGAGCGTCAGATAATATTGGTAACACACAATTCAAATGTTGTAGTTAGTGCAGATGCAGAGAATGTAATTGTTGCCAATCAAAATGGTACTGATTCCCCAAATTGGGGCGGTTTTAAATTTCAATATATTCATGGAGCATTAGAGAACACTAAATGCAAAGATAAAACAGATTCACAAATATTATCTTCTCAAGGAATACGAGAACATATTTGTGATATTTTGGAAGGTGGACGCGAAGCCTTTAAAAAGCGTGAACAAAAATACGGATTTAGGAGGTGAGTGCAATCAAGATATATGTATACTCTTCCATATAAACTCCGATGAAGTTGCGGCTTCATCGGAGTTTCCGTTTTCATACATTCGAGATTATTCTTTGCCAACGCCATTTCTGCAATATTCTATAATACCGGGTGAAAATCCCATGTCACCGATTGCGATATGCTGGATATACTCCACATATTCCTGACCTTGAAAATTACTGCTCGTGAGGTTTCTGAAAATCATTTTCATGCCTATTCCGTCATCACTATACAAGATGATTTCTCCGTTCTGTCTGATTGCTTCCATGATAAAAAATTGTTTTTGTGAATACTATCGAAGATTGGGACAAAGGTTTCTTTGCTACTTTCTTTGTCCGCCATCATGCTCACTGAAAGAAAGTAGGCGGCTTTCGCCGCCCCTCGCTCAAAAACGGGTGTAAAGCCCCGTCACCATCGTGAACATTTCCTCCAGCATATCGCAATATATCCCCTCG
Source organism: Phocaeicola sp. (assembly GCA_029257865.1). GTDB lineage: Bacteria > Bacteroidota > Bacteroidia > Bacteroidales > Bacteroidaceae > Phocaeicola. The sequence goes on along the minus strand of JARIAN010000119.1, from coordinate 93,913 downwards.
TGCGATTCAATGTCCTTCGTCTTACACTCGAATGTCTTTTTGCTGAACGTCCTGCGGTAGAAACGCATATTGTAGAGGTCTGCCCCTGCATCATAGATGATGTCAAGACGGTTGGCACTCGTCTTGTTCCTCGCAAGGCTCATGCGTAAGCCGTTGCCCATGTCTATGAAGTCTTTGCTTCCCGTCATGGCGGCAAAGCGTCTGCCACCTATCTGTTCCAAAATTGTCTTTGCTATCATATTCATTCTTCTTTGGGTGTTATGTTTAGGCGGTGCGGACACCGCCTAAACGCTCAATATTCTGTTTTCTCGGCTATTGGTGTGTTCCGTTCCAACCATGTTTTCACACACTCCATATTGTACTCGCTCGTTATGACTGCCGTATGGCTGTCAATGGCGGTAAACCGACTGCTCTCATAGTCCTCTACCCATCCTTTAAGCGTATCCACTCCCCACGCTTCGGCATCGTCAAAGATGCCGTCCAATTCCGCGATAGGTTTGCTGAACTTTACTATCAGCGTTTGGTAGCCTGCTGCGTTCATTGCTTGCCCTCCTTTCCTTCCTTTGCCGTCAGCCACTTGTCCCGTGTGGCTCGGCACTCCTCCAACGTGGGTTTGACACAAGAGAACAATTCTCCGTCCGTGTGGCGGTAGTCGTACTGCACAAGTGTCCGCTTGCGCCTGCCGATACCCGTTTGGAATTTCTCGTACTTCTCCGTACCTGCCTCTGTGCAGGTGCTTACTCCGTTGATGGTCATTCGTGTACTCATAATCGTTGTTTTTAGAAGGTTAGAAATGTACTGACAACACTCTGTTTTGCATCACCATTTCGGGGTTACTCGTGTAACGTTGGTGCAGGTAGAAATGGTGTGAGCCGAAGCCGTAATGAAAATACTTGTCAAGTTCGTTCTTTTCGGCGAAGTCCTTTACACTTGCCCTTAACTGCTCCTCACTCTGACAAAAAGTGAGGAGGTTCATAAACTCAAGGAATATCGTGGGGATTTTATCGTCCCACAAGCAAACCATGCTTTCAAATCTTACTTCCATATTATTCTGTATTATAGGTTGATATTATGCTGCGTTCATACGCTGACGGATAAGTTCGGTATTGTCCTCCACAAGCCGGATGATGCGGTCGTGGTACTCGGTATTGGAATTGCATACCCCTCTGCTCTGTACCACTTTCAGCGTTTTCAGTGACACTTCTATCGTTTCAATCCGTTTGCCGTCAATGGTGGCGGATAGGATAAGGGAGTTTGCCTTGTTGTGATAACCGCCCACACAATGGTGCATTATCCGTCCTTCCTCCACCATTTCCTCCACGCTCTCTATGACCTTGATGCAGATAAGGCTGTCGGAGAACACAAGTCCGAAGAAGATGCCTTTGGCTTTCAGATAGTTCTTCTCGTCCTCAATTGCCTTTTGCCGTTGCTGTTCCGTCCGCTCACGCTCCCTTTGCAGGTTGCGTTTTCTCACCAACTTGTCGTGTTCCGCTTTGAGGTCGGCAGGGCAGACGTATTTCGGGCTGTTCGTGTCCTTACCCAAATGACGCAGGAGGTCTATGGTGTCGCACCATACGGAGCCGTCCGAAATGGTGTAGCCGTTACGGATGCAAATCTTGACGGATGCCCAATATCGCCCCATATCAAAGGAACTACGGATATAGTGGCGCAACATGGCGTATTGCCCTGCTTTCAAGAGTGTTTCGGCTCGGCTGTCAGAAAGGATAGCCGTGAAAAGTTCATACGGCAGTGTGTTGTGATAGTCCCCGTTGAAGCCGTTGCGTTTCAATTCGGGGATGAAACGCTGTCGGGGATAGGTACACATAGGTGCTATATCGTATGCGTGAAGTCTGTTGTTCTTGCGTACCTCCATGTCGCTGTATTCAGACCATTGGTCGTAATACAACATTGACATACCACGCAGTCGGGCAACGGTCGTTGTCTTTCCATCGGGTGAAATCCACCTCTGCACCACTTCATAAATGGAATACTCGGCTGCTTGCCCTGCCTTGTATCGGGACTTGACGAAGAAGAAGCGTATCACTTGGTATTGCTTGCTGGTGGTGACGATGGAGAAGTACTCATTCTCGCTGAGAACGCTCTTTCGGGTGCGCAACGCTTCCAACTGCATACCGCAATGGGGGCAGGTACATCCGCAAAGGGTGTCCGCAAGGTCGTGGTCGCTCTTCCACGAATGTCCGCACTCAGTGCAGATGTTCGTGCCGTCCGCTCTCTTGATTGCGTAATGCTTGAAGCAATGAAGGAAAGCGTATGCCTTTTGCGTGGCGGTCAATCTCGGTAGTCGCTTGCTCAGATGTGCGACTTCCTGCTGTATGCGTGTTCTCGGTTTCATAAGCCTAAATCAAATAATGAGGGTTGTTGTACTTCTTGGGTGGTCGCTTTGGTGGCGGTTCTCGGCTTGTTGCGGTTCTGCAACTTGCGGACTTCCTCGTCTTGGTATTGTCGGATAGCGTTCTGCCGTGCCTCCGCCTTTTCCTCTGCGGTGAGTTCCACCACATGGTTCACGGCTATCTGACACTGGATAGGCTTGCCCACCTCTATCTCGTTCTCGTCATAGTAGTGTACGGCTTGTCCGTATATCTCCCCGTCCGTGAAGCCGTTGCAACCGCTTTTCTGCACATAGTTCAGAATGTAGGTCACGCAATCGTCTATGTTTTTGGCAGGGTTGCGGTAGTTCTTGGCAAAGAGCACATCTTCCGCTGCACGTTGCTCCAAATACATCTGTATCGTTCTCTTGAAATGGTCTGTCGTTTTCATATCGCTATCGGTAAGATTAAAGGGTGAATAACCAAAGGATGAAGCCGAAGAAGGCGATAGTGGAAAAGATTGCCACGATTATGCCTATCGCCACTCGGAACATTCCGTTTACTATCTCTCTGACGATACCCCAAAGGATGCCGAACACCCAAAGGGCGGTGCGCATGATTAGGGCGCATATCGCAAGCCCTATGTATTGCGCCACTTGTCTGAAGTCTGCCGTTGCTGTCATATCTTTGCTGTTTTTGATTTTTTGTTTTTAATGCGGATTCAAGAGCTGAGGGAGTTGAGTTTCAAACTATCTTATCTGCCTCTCGTTTATCCGACATTTTTTTTAATGCGTCTTTCTGTCGCATCGGTCGTTTTCGTTTCGGGTGCTTAAAAAGGTAGGGATTAGGGAATGCAAGGTTTTTCGGGGAAAATACTACCCGCAGGGCTGGAGATTTTTCCCGAAAACAGGAGGCTTGACCTTGCTTTCCCGTACAATCCCGGAGTTACCTTTGCACCCAGCACGAAAATGACTGCCTGATGCGGCTCACTGAAAGGCGCGAAAATGGAGGTAAACGGAAGTAGAGGCAGATTAGACAGGAAAACTTCAAAAGAGAAATCCGTGAAAAAGACATCCCCAACAGAAAAGAACATAGCCGGTAGCGTGAAACCGGGCAAACCATCGGCAAGGAAGTATGTTTTTATCTGTTTGGCCAAACGTGTTTGGTCGGATGGATAAAATCATTCTTCCCGGTTTGTCTGCCGTGAGTGACGGCTTGTTTCATTTATGGAATGTGCGGTCATACACGGCTTTCCGCTTCCGGCTCAAAAGGACAACGAAAAAAGAAAAATCGTCAAAACCCCGTAAAAGCACCTCTTTGGCATAAGCACAAAAGAAAGGGGCCTTGTCTCATCAGTCTAAACTATTGTTTAGGCGTGAGGCAAAGCCCTTTTCTCCGCTTATGCGGCAGTCGGCACACGTTCGTTCAAAATCTTTTTGGGCGATGGTGTGCTGACGGATAAAATCGCTTTTACGGAAAAACTTGTGTGAGATAGAAAAAAATCAGGGAGATTCATATCAAAATCTCCCGTTTTATTGTTACTTTTGCATACGAAGAGTTCTTTGAAGGTTACGCAACGCGCAGAAGAATAATGCAGCAGATAACTAACCAAATCGTAACCTATTACTATCATGAGCGATTAACATACGCTCATTTCCAATAAAATACACTCTTTTCGTAACTTCATTCTGCATAATAACTAATTTGGTTATGGAAATACTTTCTAACTCTGAATTATGTATTCAGGTTTCGGCTTCAGGAGCTGAACTTTGCAGTATTCAATGCGATGGCAAAGAGTTACTATGGCAAGCAGACCCTGTGTTTTGGGGTAGACATTCTCCTATACTATTTCCTATTGTAGGACGTGTTTGGGATGATATGTATCAATGTGATGGTAATACATATAAATTGTCACAGCATGGATTTGCCCGAGATATGGATTTTCAGCTTATAAAGAAAACTGAAAGCGAATTGAGGTATCGTTTGGTTGATAATGAACAGACTCACCAGAAATTCCCTTATGATTTTTGTCTTGAAGTTGGATATCGAATTGAAGGGAAAAAATTGAAGTGATATGGCAAGTGGAAAATACCGGTCAGCAAGAAATGCATTTCCAAATAGGAGCTCATCCAGCTTTCTTCTATCCTAAATTTGACGCCTCAACCAATGAAAGAGGCTTCTTTAAGCTTGGTGGTAAGCAACAGATGGAATACATTCTGATAGGCGAAAAAGGATGTGCTGTGCCGAAAACACGTTATCCATTATATTTGACAGAAGGGCTACTGCCTATCACTACAGAAACATTCAACAGGGATGCTTTAATATTGGAAAACGCACAAGTAAATGAAGTGACCTTGCTCAGTCCTTTGCAGGAACCCATCTTGAAAATGACTTTTGATGCGCCAGTTGTAGGATTATGGTCTCCTCCTTCCAAAAATGCTCCGTTTGTATGTATAGAACCATGGTATGGTCGTTGCGATCGTGTTGGCTTTACAGGCGAATTTAAGGATAGAGACTGGATGCAACATTTATCTCCTTCAGAAATATTCCATGGAGGATATGTCATTGAAATCTTGGATTAGATGAATTGACCTGAAAATCATAAAAAAAGCCTTGGCTTCTATCAGCATTCCGATATGAAGTCAAGGCTTTTAAATTAGACAGATATCTTCTATTAAATCAATTCTATACTACGCTTAACAAAGTTAGTCAACGCTTCACCTTTCAGCATGTTATTTTGCAGTAAAGCCAAGTCAATCAACTGATGCAATTTATTGTGTCCAGCCGCATAGGTTCCGATAATTTCGTTCTTCAAGTCATGCTGCGCCTGAATCTTCTTATCCAAATCCTGCAATTTATCCTTATCTGCTGTAGCAATGTCTTCTGGTTTCTTTCCTTCATTAGCTTTGTCTAGCTGGCCTTTATCAAGGTTAAGCAAAGCAAGTTCTGATTCTACAGGAACTAATTTCTCTGCGCAAGCGGACTCAGCCTCTTCCAATATTTGTCTTACCAAACGATGGTCACTATTGAGAACCAAGTTAAACATATCAGGCATTTCACCATAGAAACTCATTCCAGGCTGAATGTTAGCCATTTCTTTCATACGGCGCATATATTCAGATTGAGTAATAACAACAGGAGAAAGATTTTCACCCATTGGTTCTACTTCCACGTGGAATTCTGTCTTCTGCAGCTTAGGCAATTGACTTTTGAACATAGCTGACAAAATTTCAACCTTGTCTTTAGACAACTCTTCACCCTTATTTTCGTCTTTAACAATTAAGCGGTCAATTACATCGCTATCTACGCGAGTGAAACGAGATTTTTCCAGTTTCTGCTCCAACATATTGACCATAGGAACATCCAACTGTCCATCCATCAGCAATACATTATATCCTTTACTTTTTGCTGCATCAATATAAGTATATTGTTCATCAAGTTGGTTAGCATATAAGTATATCAGATTACCTTCTTTATCAGTTTGATTATCTTTAATTAAAGTTTGATATTCTTCCTGAGTATAATAATTATTGTCAGTATCTTTCAACAATGCAAACTTAGAAACCTTTTCATAGAAATCATCCTGAGTCAACATTCCATAATTGATGAAAATCTTCAGGTCATCCCACTTGTTTTCAAATTCCTTACGGTCATTCTTGAAAATTGACTGGAGTCTGTCAGCTACTTTCTTAGTGATGTAAGTAGAGATTTTCTTTACATTAGAATCACTTTGCAAGTAAGAACGAGATACGTTCAATGGAATATCAGGAGAATCAATTACACCATGCAGTAAAGTTAAGAAATCTGGAACAATACCTTCTACTGAATCTGTTACATATACTTGATTGCAATAGAGCTGAATTTTGTTCTTCTGCAAATCAAGATTGCTCTTAATCTTAGGAAAATACAGAACACCTGTCAAATTAAATGGATAATCCACATTCAAATGAATCCAGAACAAAGGTTCATCAGACATCGGATATAATTCGCGATAGAAGTTTTTGTAATCTTCATCTTTCAGTTCGCTAGGCTTTTTAGTCCATATAGGGCAAGTATTATTGATTACATTATCCTCTTCAGTTTCCACCTGCTTGCCATCTTTCCATTCTTTCTTTTTTCCGAAAGCAACAGGTACTGACAAGAAACGGCAATACTTGTTCATCAACCCCTGAATACGACTTTCTTCCAAAAACTCCTTGCAATCATCATCTATATGCAATACGATATCAGTACCACGATCAGCCTTTTCAGTATTTTCTAAAGTAAACACCGGACTACCATCGCAGCTCCATTTTACGGCTTGTGCTCCGTCCTTATATGATTTAGTAATGATATCAACTTGCTTTGCTACCATGAAAGCCGAATAAAAACCTAAACCAAAGTGACCAATAATGGCATTGGCATCGTCTTTATATTTTTCAAGAAAATCATTGGCTCCAGAGAAGGCAATCTGATTGATGTATTTATCAATTTCTTCGGCGGTAAGACCAATACCACGGTCGGAAATTACGATTGTATCGTTTTCTACTTTCACGCGTACGGTAAGGTCACCCATCTCACCACTAAATTCGCCCTTTGAAGCATAAGTTTTCAACTTCTGAGTTGCATCAACTGCATTTGAAACCAGTTCGCGCAAGAATATTTCATGATCACTATACAAGAACTTTTTGATGATGGGGAAAATGTTTTCTGTAGTAACCCCAATATTACCTTTCTGCATATCTTTAAGTATTTATAAATTAATTCTGTTTTGTCTTTTATTGTTGAAATATCGCTTGATAATTTCTAGATAAAATAATCGACAAGTCTGATACAAAAAAAATGCCAGATGTTTCCATCTGACATTTTGTCGTGTTCTGAAAAGCCAAGATGACGATATTTTATCAATCATCTTTTTTTATTTCCATGATAATCTTATCTTCCTCGGGAGATGTTTTTGCAATAATTGTATCCCCTGGCATATATTTTTCCATCAATATAACTTCAGCCAATCCATCTTCTATATATGTTTGGATGGCACGTCTTAAAGGACGAGCTCCATATTCCACATCATATCCTTTATTGGCTATAAAATCTTTTGCACTGTCTGTAATAAGCAGCTTATATCCAAGACTCTCTATACGAGGGTAAAGAGCCTGAAGTTCAATATCAATAATATGACGTAAAGCAGGAATATCAAGTTGGTCAAACATTACAATCTCATCCAAACGATTGATAAATTCTGGAGCGAAAGATTTATTCAATGCTTTGGTCAGGATAGACTGTGAGAATTCTTTTTCATGTACTGAAGTTTGTGCCGTAAAACCAATGCCTCTACTAAATTCTTTTAACTGACGAGAGCCAATATTTGAAGTCATTATCAAGATTGTATTTCTGAAATCTACAGTTCTGCCATAACTGTCAGTTAAACGTCCTTCATCCATTACCTGCAACAATAAATTGTAAACGTCGTGATGCGCTTTTTCTATCTCATCCAAAAGAACAATTGAGTAGGGCTTATGACGCACCTTCTCTGTTAATTGTCCCCCTTCTTCATAACCTACATACCCGGGAGGCGCACCAACAAGACGTGAAACATTGAATTTCTCCATATACTCACTCATATCAATACGTACCAATGCGTCGGCAGATCCAAACAACAGCTTGGCTAATTCTTTTGCCAAGTGTGTTTTTCCCACTCCAGTAGGGCCAAGGAAAAGAAATGTGCCAATAGGTTTATTAGGGTTTCTCAATCCAATACGACTACGGCGAATCGCTTTTACTACCGTTTCAATAGCCTTGTCTTGCGCTATCACTTTAGCTTTAAGTTCGGCAGGAAGATTTCTCAACCGTACAGTTTCTGTTTGAGCAATACGCTGCACCGGAACTCCTGACATCATAGAAACCACATCGGCTATCTGAGCTTCATCAACTAGAGCTCGATGTTCCTTCATTTTGTCTTCCCATTGACGCTGCATTACGATTAATTCATCTGAAAGACGACGTTCCTTATCGCGGAAACTTGCTGCCAATTCAAAATCTTGAAGCCGTACCGCTGAAGCTTTATCTTTACGTACCTCTTGCAATTTCGCCTCTTGCTCTTCGATTTCTTTTGGAACAGGTATATTAATAAGGTGTACTCGGGACCCTGCTTCATCTAAAACATCAATAGCCTTATCCGGAAAATTCCGGTCTGTAATGTATCTATCTGCCAAATTGACACACGCAAGCAAAGCATCTTCTGTATAATTTACCAAATGATACTCTTCATATTTGTTTTTTATATTACGCAATATTTGTAATGTTTCTTCAGCAGATGTAGACTCTACTAAAACCTTTTGGAAACGACGTTCCAAAGCACCATCTTTTTCAATATGTTTCCGGTATTCGTCAATAGTAGTGGCTCCTATACACTGAATAGTACCTCTTGCTAGAGCAGGTTTAAGCATATTGGCAGCATCCATTGAGTCTGATGTTGCTCCAGCACCTACAATTGTATGAATTTCGTCAATAAATAAAATAATGTCTGGATTTTTTTTCAATTCTTCTAATATCTTACGGACTCGCTCTTCAAACTCTCCACGATACTTGGTTCCTGCTACTAGAGAAATCATATCCAATGCCACAATCCGCTTGTTGAGTAAAGCGCGGGGTACTTTTTTCTCATTAATACGTAAAGCCAGCCCTTCTATGATAGCCGATTTGCCAACACCAGGTTCTCCTATAAGAATCGGATTGTTCTTCTTTCTTCGGCTGAGTATCTGTGCGATACGTTCTATTTCTTTCTCCCGTCCTACTACAGGGTCTAATTTCATTTCTTTTGCAGCACGAGTAATATCTGTACTCATAGAGTCTAAAAATGAATTTTCTTTAGTAGAAGAAGCGTTATGGGCAGCACTTGAATTTTGAGAATGGTTGTTGATGTCGGAACGATTGAAAAGTTCATCATCATCATCATCGTCTTTTTCCAGTTCAAAACCAGCGCAAGGTTTTTCCTGCAATGTGGTCAGTTTCTTTTTAATTTTAGCGTAAGTTACTTCCATTGCATCTAATTCTTTAAAAGCTATACATTGTCTTTCTTTCATAATGGCCAATAATAAATGCTCTGTGCCTGTTTGGGTAGCTTCCAATAATTTAGCTTCCAACAGACTTGCTTTGATAATACGAGAGGAGAGGAGGTCGAAGTCTAATTGGCTGAAGGGTACTTGAAGGTCGGATGTCTGCTTCTTTAACGTCTGTTCCAACTGTTGCTTTAGCATATTGACATCAACATGCAGGCTTTTCAATACCTGTATAGCACCTCCATCGCCTTTGCGCAAGATCCCTAGCAGTAAATGCTCCGGAGTTATAGCTTCATTACCCAACCGGTCGGCTTCCTCTTTACTATATTGTATCACATCAGAATATCGTTGTGAAAATGGTTTGTTCATATTTACTATTATTTATTTTCTTCACTAAAGAGCAGGAAGATTTATCTATAGTCAATGTCTGCAAAATCTATGCCAAACGAGTAGGTAATAAAACATACAGGACTCAATTCTAACGAAAAGAAAGCAGGGAAAGAACTAGAGAGGCTAAAACTTGATTAATTAGTTGGTCAATTCAACAAAAAGTAGTACTTTAGCATGGTTTTTAGTGAATCAGCAAGATATAACAATAAATAGTTTGTTTACATGCAAGAACAAGACAGAATTATAAAAATTAACATTGAAGAAGAAATGCAAAAGTCATATATCGACTATTCTATGTCGGTAATTGTGGCTCGTGCTCTTCCAGATGTAAGAGATGGCTTTAAGCCAGTGCATCGTCGTATATTATATGGAATGATGGAACTGGGCAACACTTCTGATAAGCCATATAAAAAAGCTGCCAGAATAGTAGGTGAAGTTTTAGGTAAATACCATCCTCATGGTGACTCGTCGGTTTATGGAGCATTGGTCCGTATGGCTCAAGATTGGGCTATGCGCTATCCGTTGGTAGACGGACAGGGAAACTTTGGTTCTGTAGACGGTGACAGTCCAGCTGCAATGCGATATACTGAGGCTCGACTCAAGAAGATAGGAGAGGAAATGATGCAGGATCTTTATAAAGAAACTGTGGATTTTACCAATAACTTTGATGATACATTGAAAGAGCCAACAGTGATGCCAACCCGTATCCCAAATCTTTTGGTAAATGGAGCATCTGGTATCGCAGTGGGTATGGCAACTAATATGCCAACACATAACCTTTCAGAAGTGATTGATGCATGTATAGCATATATTGATAATAATGAAATCGATGTAGACGGATTGATGCAATATATTAAAGCTCCGGATTTTCCTACTGGCGGATATATATATGGTATTAGTGGAGTAAAGGATGCATATGAAACCGGACGTGGACGTGTGGTGATGAGAGCAAAGACTGAAATAGAAAGTCATCCTACTCATGATAAGATTATTGTCAATGAAATTCCTTATAATGTTAATAAGAAAGAACTGATTGAAAATATCGCTTCTCTAGTCAGTGATAAAAAAATAGAAGGTATTTCTTACGTGAATGATGAGTCTGACCGAGAAGGTATGCGCATCGTTATAGATGTGAAGCGTGATGCTAATGCCAGTGTGGTATTAAATAAACTTTTCAAGATGACTGCATTGCAGACCTCTTTTGGTGTAAATAATATCGCTTTGGTGCATGGCCGTCCAAAGTTGCTTAATTTAAAGGATCTCATCCGCCTATTTGTAGAGCATCGCCATGAAGTAGTTATTCGCCGCACTCAGTTTGAGTTGCGCAAAGCAAAAGAACGCGCTCATATTTTAGAGGGTTTAATCATTGCATCGGACAATATTGATGAAGTAATCCGTATAATTCGTGCAGCAAAGACTCCTAATGAGGCTATTGCTAATCTATGCACTCGATTTGCGTTGAGCGAAATACAGGCCAGAGCTATCGTCGAAATGCGCTTGAGACAACTCACCGGATTATTGCAGGATCAACTTCATGCTGAATATGAAGAACTGATGAAGCAGATTGCGTACCTTGAAGAAATTCTAACTAATGACGACCTTTGTAAGAAAGTCATTAAAGAGGAATTGATTGAAGTAAAGGAGAAATATGGCGATAAACGTCGCTCTGAAATTGTATATGCTTCTGAAGAATTTAATCCAGAAGATTTCTATGCAGATGATGAAATGGTTATTACTATTTCTCATATGGGATATATCAAACGTACCCCATTATCTGAATTCCATGCACAGAATAGAGGAGGGGTTGGCTCGAAAGGTAGTGAAACTCGTGATGAAGACTTCATCGAACATATTTATCCTGCTACAATGCACAATACGATGATGTTCTTTACTCAAAAGGGTAAATGTTACTGGCTGAAAGTATACGAAATACCTGAAGGTAATAAAACTTCTAAAGGACGTGCTATTCAGAATTTGCTGAATATTGACTCTGATGATGTGGTCACTGCATATTTGCGTGTGAAGAATTTAAATGATACGAAGTTCATCAATAGTCATTATGTATTATTCTGTACAAAGAATGGAGTTATCAAGAAGACTCTTTTAGAGCAATATTCTCGTCCAAGACAAAATGGTGTAAATGCAATCACAATACGCGAAGATGATAGAGTGATTGAAGTACGTATGACCAATGGCAATAATGAAATTGTAATTGCAAATCGTAATGGACGTGCAATCCGATTCAATGAAACAGCTGTTCGTGAAATGGGACGTACTGCTACAGGAGTTCGTGGTATTACGCTTGATACAGATGGAAATGATGAAGTGATCGGAATGATTTGCATTAAAGATTCTCAAAAAGAAACTATTATGGTGGTTTCTGAAAATGGATATGGTAAACGTTCAGATATTGAAGATTATCGTAAAACAAACCGAGGAGGTAAGGGTGTGAAAACATTAAGCATCACTGAAAAGACCGGCAATTTAGTAGCTATCAAATCAGTGACTGATGAAAATGACCTTATGATTATCAATAAATCAGGCATTACAATCCGATTGAAAGTAGCTGACGTAAGAATTATGGGACGTGCTACTCAAGGTGTTCGACTCATTGACCTTGAAAAACGAAATGACCAAATCGGTTCTGTTTGTAAGGTTACTTCTGAACCAGAAGAAGACGTAGAAGATGTGGAGCAGGAGAGTGATGTAATGGGCAATGTTGAAACTGAAGAAGTTACAATACTTCCTATGACAGAAACAGAAAGTGATGAGAATGAAAATTCCAAAAACTAAATTGAATATTGTATTACTAAATTTTAATTAATTATGAAAAAGGTATTATTTTCTACCGCTTTACTATTTGCTGCTTGTACAGTATCTGCACAGCAGAGTGTAGTTAAGGAAGCAAAATCTTCCAAAAGTGACCCGGTTAAAGCTGCACAAATTATTGAACCTGCTTTAACTGATCCAACAACAGCTAATGATCCTGAAACTTGGAAATTAGCTGGAGATTTTCAAAAAGCTATCTATGATGAAGAAAACATGAAATTGTATCTTCCTGGAGGTAAAGCAGACACAGCAAAATTGTATAGCAGTTTAGTTAAAATGTTTGAATATTACATGAAATGTGATGAAGTAGAACAAGCTAAAGTAGCAAGCGGTGAGTTGAAAAAAGCTAAATTGAGAAAGAAATTGGGTAAAACTTTGGCTGGAGTTCGTCCTAATTTGACAAATGGTGGTTCTGATGCTTATAATGGCGGTGATTATAGCAAGGCTTTGAAGTTCTTTGGTCTATATGTAGACGCTGTAGAGCATCCAGTATTTACAGATGAAGAAACTGTTAAGAACGATACACTAACTCCATTGATTGCTTGTTATGCTGCTTTGGCTGCTAACTCGTTGGAAAATAAAGAAGCTGTAGTAAAATATGGTAATGTAGGTAAAAAACACAAAGATGAAGGTTATAGAGCTTTAATGTGTTTGGCTGAAGCATATGGAAAAGGTGAAAAAACCGACTCTGTACAATGGTTGGCTACAATCAAAGAGGGTACTGAAAAATTCCCTTCACAGGAATACTTTATTGGCAACTTGATGGATTATTATATTCAGAAAGGCAAAATCGATGAAGGTTTAGCTGAAATTAACCAGGCGTTGGCTAAAAACGAATCAGCATATTTCTTATATGTGAAAGGTGTACTACAATATGAAAAGAAAGATTATGAATCTGCTATTGAAACATTCAATAACATCATAGGAAAAAATGGTGAATTCGTTGCTGAATCGTACTCTAAAATAGGTGATTGCTATTTCTTTCCAGCGCAGCTAATCGTTGAAGAAAATTCAACCTTGCAAATGGATGATCCTAAATATGCTTCAAATGAAAGCAAAATTAAGGAGTTGTATGAAAAGGCTAAACCTTATTATGAAAAAGCTAAAGAATTGAAGCCTGATAATAGACAGTTGTGGGGACAATATCTATTAAACATTTACTGGAAATTGAATAAGGCTGAATATGATGCTCTTGAAAAAGAACTGACTAAATAATTAAACTATTATTTAGCATTAAAGGTTCCGATAAAGAAAAACTTTATCGGAACCTTTTTTATTATATAATTGCTTTATTCATAATTAATAGATAACTTAAAATTTCAGATATTCCTTATAAAGATATAAATAGCTTCTATTTTTTAGAACCTCGTGTTGGTTATAATCAGTATTATGTTTAATTAAACTATCTTTTCTCCAATAATAAAAAAGGTATCCATAAATTTAATCTATGAATACCTCTCCGATTTACTCCTTTATTTTATAGCTTTTAAAATTAAAACTGGTATTTTAGAATGAAAAAGCATTTTAGTGGCCATGCTAGAATTAAATAAACGGGCAAAAATATTTCTTTTATAATTTGCAATACATATAACATCAATACATCTTTCATGTGTTAATCTGTCAATATCTTCTAACATATTATCTTCTTTTATCATTTCACAACTCACATGTAAATTAGGATATTCTTTTGAAAAATAATCTTGCATGTGACTTAGTTTATCATTACTTTCATACCATTTTTCATTATGCGAGCTTATATGTATAAAAGTAATGTCAAATGATTGTGTACTAAAAGTTGTTATTAATGAGTCAAAAGCAGATAGGTCTCTTTGATCAAAACTAGTAAAAAGAGCTAGATGATGTAATTTTTCCAATGGTTTTAACTGTGCATTTTCTGGAATTACGTACACAAGAACTGGGCTTCGTTCAATAACTTCAGCACTAACACTTCCAACTAAAGTAAATTCTTTTTTATTCAATCCTTGGTTTCCCATAACAATAAGCATTGGATTCTGATCTCTAGCATATCGAAGAATTTCTTCTTCCACAACTCCTTCTTTTAAAATACAATGGTATTTTATTGAAGGCCACTCTCCCGCTTCTACTTTATGCAAAATTTTTTCAGAAAGTTCTTTAAATTGAAAATTAATTTTTTCAATAAGAGTACGCACAGATGACTGATCTTCTGGCATAATAAAATTATATGATTCAGAATCAATTGCTAACCCTGGCATATATATTGGAGTAAAATATACATGCATAAGAATAATTTCAGCATGAAATTTTTCAGCTAAGCGAAAAGCACATTCACATGCCTTTAATGAATAATTAGAAAAATCAATAGGTACAAGTATTTTTCTATCAGCACTTTGCATGCAATTATGCTTCCAGGATACATTAGGACGTTGTTCTTCCTGAATCCATATTGCATTTTCTATAACTCTTAAAGCTTGCGCTAGATCAGTTTCATCGATACAAATCTTTACCCCTGATATTTTCTCAGGTTGAATTAAATTCACATTATAAATATAAGACTTAATCCCATGATTTTCTAGAATTTTCTGCAACGTCTGAGCTTTTGAATAAGTTAAGACAGCCAATGTCATAAGTTTTGCGTTATCCATAATATTCAATTGAAAAAGAAATCCTGAAACAACATATGGGGAAAACCCAAAAGCTGAATCAGGACTCCTTTAGTTTTTTAATCAATTATTTTGTTCTTTCAATATATCCATTGCCTTATCTAGCACAGTTGTATCATCCAACAAGACAAGACCACCATCTGGTCCAGGCTCCAAGTGTAATCCAACACTTTTTCCATCTTCAAAATTCTGACCTCCAAAGAAATTTCTTACAGTTTCTACACTAAGGTTAAGTTCATCAGCAATACGATGCATGCTTCCACTTGGCAAAGCATCTTTTATCTTACGTAATTCATTAAATGTAATAGTTCTATTGCTCATAGTATTTCTATTTTAAGGGGTTATACATTATATATATTTCTTTAATCACGATATAAATGTAATGAAAAAAAATGAAATAACCAAGCTATCATTAAAGAACTTTTTAGAAATGTAGAGTCGACAATTTTATTATTCCGCCTACAATTGCGTAAAGATAAGTCACTAGCAAAACTGTATGTAGCAATTTAATATCACTGACTTCAAATCCAGAAGAAGTATATTGGTTAGAAACATATTGAGGCATTCCTATAAAATATCTTCTACGAATAAAGGTATATATCATATAAAGAATTGATGCAATGATTATTCCTGACAATGCCCCACAAATAATATCTCCAGGATAATGAACCCCTAAGTAAATTCTTGAATAAGAAGGTATCATTGCCCATAAAAACATCATACAAGTAAACATTCTATATCTTACCAATAAAGAAAGAAAAGTGGCAACAGCAAATGTATTTGCTGCATGGCTGGAAATAAATCCATACATTCCTCCCCTATATCCATTTACGACTTGTACCATATACATAATTTCTGGATCTTGGGCAGGTCTATACCTTTCAAAAAACGGTTTACAGAATCCTGAGGCGAATTGGTCTGCACAAGTTATCACTATAGCAATCATCACAAGAATAACCAATCCGTGCGCACCTTTCAGATTTTTAAAAAGGACATACAACAACACTGCTGCAACCGGTATCCATAACCGAGTACTTGACACCATCCACATGAAGCCGTCAAGAAATAAGGAGTGACTACTATTTAGTGCAAGAAGTAATTCTTTATCCCAAGCAATGAGTTGTTGTATATCCATTTTTTATCTTTTTATATATTTAAACGAATGATATTTTAAATTTTTTCGATAGTCTGAGCAGGAAGCCATCCTTTCTTTCCATCTTCCAAGCGGATTTCTTTCCAAGTTTTCATTGAATTATCTTCAACAAAAACTTTAGCCCCTTCATGTATGACAAATAAATCTGTGCCACTCTCATCTGGAGTACTTTTTACTGTAACTGTTGGCGAAATGATAATAGCACCACTACGCTCTGTAATTTCTTCCTTTTGTGCAGAGGCAAAAACATTAGCACTAACTACAACTATCAACAAGACGATGGCTCCAATAAATCCTATTTTTTTCAGTACAATCTTACGGCCAAATATATAGAGTATCAAGCAAGCTAGCATCAACAAGAAAGAAACAATACCTGTTGAAGCCCATCCTGATTCACTACGGCTATTAGTCAAAGATTTTATCCAAGTAACAATAAAAACTTCACTGGTCGGCGTTATCTGATCTACAGTTTTGCTACGTGCCATCTCTAGATTAAAGCGGATATCAGCATCACTCGGTGCCAAGAGAAGCGCACGCTCATAGTTCAAAATTGCACGAGCAATATCATCTGTTTTATAATAACTGTTTCCCAGATTATAATAAATATCAGCCGATTCTCCCTGAGTATTAAGAATTTCTTCATACAGAGTAATTGCTTTGGCAAAATCATTAGCTTGATAAGCCTGATCAGCCTCAGTCTTACTGTTAGCTGCCCAAATTGATTGAGCAGCCAACATGATACATATAATCACAAATGAAAATTTCTTCATATTATCGTATTCCTCCTGTCTGATTTTAATGTTTGATACTATTTTCCATTTTACTAATTACCTCTACAGCTACTTCATATACCTTATCCATAGCTTCACTCTCATTTCCAGGAGCGTAACGGGCAAATTCACATTCATTCAGCGCACCAATAAAATCCTTAACCAATTCATCTGAGACTCCATAACGACTCAATTCTGCTTCTATATTATCTTTAGAAAGCTGTGATACAGGAATATTCAACTTATCACTGATATATCCCCACAAAGCTTTGAGAACTTCATCGTAAAATTCATTCTTTTTGTTTGCAGCCAACAACTTTCCTGCTTGCTTCATACGCTTAGTAGCAACTTTATTGGCTTTCTTAGTCTTTACCTTAGCTATATTTGCATTCTCTGCCGCTTGCTTACGGAAGAAAACAATAGCCAACACAAATAAGGCAAAAGGTATAATATACCATAAGTAATAAGACAATGTTCCAAAGAAATAATTGCCTTTTGGTTTGAGAGTTGTATCCCCCAGCTTAATAAAACGGATGTCTCTTCCTAATACTTTTACACTTTCCTTATTTGTGAAATTAGAAACCGCTTGACTAGAGTTGCTACTTCCTTCACCTTTAGCCACATGCAACTTGTATTCTTCAGTTTTCAGTGTCTTATATTTCTGGGTCGCTAAATCAAAATAAGTAAACTCTACAGCAGGAATGGTGAAATCACCAGCATGGCGTGGAATAGCCAAATACTCTATCGTTTGGCTTCCTTTCAGTCCTTGAGATGCAACCTCAAAGTTATTATTTACTTTAGGATCATAGATTTCAAAATCTTGTGGGAATTTTACTTCCGGAGTTTTAATCAGTTTCATATTTCCAGCACCAGAAATAGTTAACTTGATAGTGACTGCATCATTTTCTTTCAAATCTGTTCCACTGATAGAAGAAGTTATATCAAATTGACCAACTCCCCCAGAAAATCCACCAGGCTTGTTTGACAAAGCCTTTACATTGATACTTACTTTTGGAGTAACAATCTTCTTTTTGACTTCTATGTATCCTCCACCATTGAAAAAAGCATCAAACGGATCATCCGAAACAGTTTGCTGCGCAACTACGCCTTCAAAGGTAATAGAAGGAATTTCCAATTTTCCACTTTGCTGAGGAAATAGAATATATTGACTCCATACCGTAGTATTGTAGTTGCGACCCTTATAATGCTCCAATGAAAATTTTTTTTGTTGAGGAAGAGTCACTTCCTGAGTTTGAAAACCTTTCAAGTCCGGCATTTTTCCATTTAATAGTTGTCGCAGATTTACTAACGTATAAACTTTATAAGTCAACATAATAGCTTCCTGCTCATGCACGGTAGTCTTATTGACCGTAGCAGTGATAAACAAGTCTTTATCTGTAATTCTGCTACCAGCTACCTGATTGCGAGCGGCCGAAGGTGTACCTCCACCTTGACTTTGATTACCCGAGTTTTGGTCTTGCGGCAATACTTTGATAGAAAGTGCATTTGAAAAGATTTTCTCTCCGTCAACTTCAATGCTGGCTGCCGGAATCGTAAAATTACCATCCTTCACAGCCATTAAAATATAAGTATAAGTAATAGAACGGCTAGAAGACACTTTACCATTGATGATTTGTGTACTGCTCTGTTGAGAGCGACTCGGTCCCATCAACACTTCAAATCCATCTATAGAAGGCGCCCTGAAGTCTTTTACCTTCTGTGTATTAACTGTAAACGATAGTCTAAACTGATCTCCGTTGACTACAACTTCCGGAGCTTCAGCAGTAAGAACTGCCTTATCCGCCCATGCTTGAAGAGTAGTAAGCATCAGTAAAAAGAAGAATGTCAGTTTTTTCATTCCCATATTATCTAATTATCATTATTGTTGTTACATTCAAAATAAAGAAAAGCATAAAGTTTATATTACCAGTTCTTTTCCAATTTCTTGCCCTGCATTTGGATAGCTTTCTTCACTTTTTCCTGCACATCCTTTTCATCCTGCATGGCAGCTTTCAACAACTGTTCCGCATTTTCTTTCGACATTTGGTTCTTTTGCTGTTGTTGCTGTTGGTTTTGATCTTGCTGCTGATCTTTCTTGTTTTGGTCTTTCTGATCCTTATTCTGCTGCTGTTGCTTATCGTCCTGCTTTTGGTCTTGCTTCTGTTTATCTTTCTTTTGATCCTGATTCTGATTTTGCTGGTCTTGGTTTTGCTGTTGGTCTTTCAACTGCTTCTGTGCCAAAGCCAAGTTATATCGAGTTTCATCATCCTTTGAATTGTTTCTCAGAGCCTCCTTATAAGCTTCGATACATTGAGGCAATTGTTTAGACGACTGCAAGATTACTCCCATATTATGGTAAATCTGCGCTAGTTTTTCTTTATCCTTCTCAATCCTAGACGCAGCTTCAAACTGTTCCATTGCCTCCTTTGCTTTTTCTTGCATCAGCAATGAATTTCCAAGATTGTAAATGGCATCTGTCGATTTCGGGTCAAGATCCAAAGCCTTTCTATAGTCTACTTCTGCTTTAACGAACGTACTGTCTTTAAACAGTCTGTTACCGCTGCGCAAATATTCGCGCGTTGTTTTCTGTCCGTAAGCAGAAATAGAAACAGTAGCCATAAATGCCCATACGATATATGTCTTAGGTAACATACTATAAATTCATTTAAAAAGTTTCACATTCTTGAACAAAGGGTTCTTGCGTTCCAGCACCATCAGTTCTATGGCCAGTAAAATCAAAGCAAGCCAAGCCAACACTTGAAACTGTTCATCAAAGTCAGTAAACACTTGTGTTTCCACGTCAGCCTTAGCCAACTTTTCAATTTCGGCATTCAATGCCCGTTCAGCATTATTGGTATTGTCTGCACGCACATACATACCATTACTAGCTTTTGCAATTTCACGGCACATATCCTCATTCAAACGTGTTACTACCACATTTCCATCTTTATCCCGGCGGAAGTCATTGCTTCCTTCCATTGGTATAGGAGAACCATCTGGCGAACCTACACCAATAACAAAAACCCTAACTCCTTTCTTTGCCGCCTCTTGAGCTGCTTCTACAGCACCACCTTCATGATTTTCACCATCAGTAATCAAGACAATAGCACGTCCTACACCTTCATTTGGAGTAAAACTCTTCATTGCCAAGTTGATAGCCTCACGTATATTGGTTCCTTGTGTAGAAATCAGAGACGGATTGATTGTTTCCAAGAACATTTTAGCTGAAATATAGTCACTTGTGATTGGCAACTGAGTAAAAGCCTCCCCAGCAAATACAATCATAGCGACCTTGTCATTGTTAAATGTTTCCACCAACCTGGAAATCAATTTCTTTGATTTATCCAAACGGCTTGGTTTCACATCTTCCGCCAGCATTGAATTTGAAATATCCAACGCCACCACCGTTTCTACTCCTTTACGTTTCACTGTTTCCATTTTAGACCCAAACTGAGGGCGTGCTAGCATGAAAATCAACATGTACAGAGCTGCAAATGTCAGCCAAAACTTTACATCCGGACGATATTTTGAAACATCCGGCATAAGATGTGCCAATAATTCCGGATCACCATATTGGCGAATTCTCTTTCTTCTGCGCCAATTACCATATAGATAAATGGCAAAAACAGCCGGAAGAATCAGCAGTAAATATAAATAGATTGGTTCTCCAAATCTAAACATAACTGTTTGTTTTTAAGGTATTTTCTTTAAAATTGTATTGCGTAAAAGCATTTCCAGCAAAACACAGAAGAAAGCAATCAAACCGAATATGGCAAAGGCTTCTTCGCGTTTACTAAATTCTTTCACATTCAATTTAGTTTTTTCCAACTTATCTATTTCCTTATACACTTCTTCCAATTTAGAATTGCTGGTTGCACGGAAATAATTCCCGTTGGTAGTAGAAGAAATTTGAGTCAGTGTCTGCTCATCAATTTCCACAGGGGTCTGGATATATTGCACTCCTGCATAGGTAGAGATTGGATAAGGAGCAGTGCCGTTAGTACCGACCCCAATCGTATAAACACGTATTCCAAACTCTTTAGCTATATCAGCAGCCATCAATGGTGAAATGTCTCCACGATTATTTACACCGTCAGTAAGCAAGATAACCACCTTCGATTTAGCCTTGCTATCTTTCAAGCGGCTTATAGCATTAGCCAATCCCATACCGATAGCCGTACCATCTTCTATCAGACCTTTTTGTGCGATATCTCCCTTAATGCTATGAAAAAGATTTAATAAGACAGAATGATCTACTGTCAGCGGGCACTGTGTAAATGCCTCTCCTGCAAAGATTGTCAGACCGATATTATCATTCGGACGTCCGTTGATAAACTCCGATGCAACCATTTTGGCCGCTTCCAATCGATTTGGTTTCAAATCTTCTGCCAGCATACTGGTAGAAACATCCACTGCCAACATGATATCAATACCCTCTATTTCGGTATTCTGCCAGTTATCCGTTGTTTGCGGTCGCGCCAATACCAATACTATCATGACAAATGCCGTTACACGCAGCAAAAACGGAGCATGAAGCAGATATATCTTCCAATTTTTAGGCATTTGCATATACATCCGCGTAGTGGATACCTGCAATGTAGGTTCTGTTTTTTTCCTTCTTACAAAATACCATGCAATGTACGGTATCAGGAAAAGCAGTAAAAACAGATATTCAATATTTGCAAAAATCATAGTCCTCACATGTTTAAATTAAAAGAAGAGATTGATGATGTATCTAACCACCATGAATAAAGCACCCAAAGTAGCCACCGTTGTTATAGCAATACTGCACATCAACATGATTCGGCCTTGTTTTGAACGTTTTTCTTCTACCCTTATTTCAGTCGGCTCTTTTTGAGAATTCGGGTCTTCTTCAATCTTTGTTTCATTGATAAAATCAACGGCATTTACCAGATTCATGTCATTCTCATTCATCAGTGGCGAATGTTTGGCAAATTTTACCAAGTCGGCTATTTCAAATAGAAGTTTTAAGTCACTGATAGACTCTTTGTCTTTCACGTGCAGTAGTTCGTCAATGATTTCTGAAGAAGTCATTTCCAGTGCGTTAAACCCAAATCGTTCTTTTATATACAAACGAATCACATCTGTCAGTTCTGTATAATACAATTTTGGATTTTCCCGCTGAATCTGTTTATCAGCCTTTATTTCTTCTATCTTCTTCATTGCTGTTTGATGAGGCGGCAGCTTAGGTTCTATCTTCACGATTCGAATAATCGGCTTATTGTCGCGATAACGGATAATAAAGAACACAGCCAGACCGCCCAATACCAACATCGCCAAGAAAGCATAAGTAAGCGGAGCTACATCCTCCCAGATGACAGGAACTTCTCTAATGTCTTTGGGGCCACAAAATTGGTCAGGATGCAAAGTGTCTACAGGAATTGAATACACCTTCAATGCCAAAGCCTTAGAACGGTAAGACTCGTTATCTACCAGAACTTCCATTGGCGGCAGATAATACAATGCCGAGTCAAAAGAAGTTATAGTATATTCTTGAGAAATGAGCCATCGCTTGTTGTCGTTTAGCAACTGTGTATCAGGCTTGGCAATATCCAATATTTCCACCCCCTTCACTAAAGTGTCTTTCATGAAAGGCAATTGCAGTTTTTGTCCGGCTTCCATGCTTACTTCCAGTTTCACCTTTGCCTGCTCGCCAATAAGCAGCTGCAGCGAATCGATACTGGCTTCTACCGTTACCTGAGCCTGTGCATCATAAGTTGATGCAGCCAACAGCAGGAAACTGCAGCCAACAGTTTTCAGAAGCTTTTTTCCATTATATAAAAAAGAATAATTCATAATCCTGTCTTTCAGTTTCGTTTGGCAAATAAGTTCAGCAAGGCCTTTACATAATCCTGGTCGGTTCTTACAGAAACGGCATCTACATTAGAATGAGTAAATATCTCATTCAACTTTTTTCGCCGCTCCATCCACCAGGCATGATGTGCATTTCGCAAGGTTTTCGATGAAGTGTCAATCCATTGTTCATGACCGGTTTCTGCATCACGAACCTTCATTAGCCCTACATCGGGCAATTCCTCCAACCTTTTGTCATAAACCTGCACAGCCACCACATCATGTTTTCTATTAGCTATAGTTAGTGCATTTTGGAAATTGCTCTCATCTATAAAGTCGCTTAACATAAAGGCAGTACATCGTTTTTTAATTACATTAGTAAGATATTCTATTGCACACTGCAAATTGGTACGTGTACTTTCCGGCTGAAAGTCAATCAATTCTCGTATGATATACAAGATGTGTTTCCTTCCTTTCTTAGGAGGAATGAATTTCTCTATCCGGTCTGAAAAAAATATCACCCCAATCTTGTCATTGTTCTGTATAGCAGAAAATGCCAATGTAGCGGCTATTTCAGTCAGCATATTCTTCTTCGTCTGTACCACAGTACCAAAATCCAAGCTATTAGAAACATCCACCAACAACATGACCGTCAGTTCTCGTTCCTCCTCAAAAACCTTGATAAAAGGCTTGTCGAAGCGAGCAGTTACATTCCAGTCTATATCGCGCACGTCATCGCCATACTGATATTCACGCACTTCCGAAAAAGCCATACCACGCCCCTTGAAGGCAGAATGATACTGTCCTGCAAAAATATTGCTGGACAGTCCGCGTGTCTTAATCTCTATCTGACGAACTCGTTTTAATAATTCACTTGTTTCCATTCCTGATTTTTGATATTGATTTGGCTTAAGTTATTGAAAACCTAAACGATAATATCCGCCTGAATTTTATTCAGGCATATATACTTACAATGTGCCCACATTACAATCAAACTGCAATGCAGACACCGAAAACAAAAAATATCCTACTATCAAGGCACTTCTACCTTGTTCAGAATCTTGCTTACAATCTCATCCGAAGTCACGTTTGTAGCCTCTGCTTCATAAGTAAGTCCGATACGATGACGCAACACATCATGTGCTACGGCACGTACATCTTCCGGAATAACATATCCACGACGTTTGATAAATGCATAACTTCTTGCAGCTAATGCCAAGTTAATAGAAGCACGAGGAGATCCTCCGAAGCTGATTAAACTTTTAAGTTCCTTCAAATCATATTTATCCGGATAACGTGTTGCAAACACAATATCTGCGATATACTGTTCAATCTTCTCATCCAAATAAACCTGGCATACCACCTTACGGGCTTCAATGATATCTTCTGCTTTCAACAAAGGCTTTACTTCGACCTTAATGCCAGAGATATTCTGACGGATAATTTTCTTTTCCTCTTCCAGTTTTGGATAATCAATGATAACCTTCAGCATAAAACGGTCAACCTGTGCTTCAGGTAATGGATAAGTACCTTCTTGTTCTACCGGATTCTGAGTAGCCATTACCAAGAATGGTTTAGGCAATGGAAAGGTTTCCTTGCTCAAAGTAACCTGACGCTCCTGCATTGCTTCCAGTAAGGCACTCTGCACTTTAGCCGGAGCACGGTTGATTTCATCTGCCAAAACAAAATTGGCGAAGATTGGTCCTTTCTTGGCTATAAAACTCTCATCTTTCTGACTATAAATCATAGTACCGATTACGTCGGCAGGGAGCAAGTCGGGAGTAAACTGAATACGGCTATATTTTGAATCAATAAGAGAGGCCATTGTTTTAATAGCCAAAGTCTTCGCCAATCCCGGAACACCTTCCAGCAAGATGTGACCATCTGCCAAGAGCCCGATAAGCAATGATTCTACCAAGTGTTTCTGACCAACGATAACCTGATCCATTCCGGTCATCAAATTTGTAACGAACGCACTCTGACGTTCTATTCGTTCGTTTAATTCACGAATGTCTATAGCTTCAGCCATAATTATTTCATTTTAATGTGTTAAATACATAATATTTGCCAAGCCTGTCTCTGGCTTGAATCTTGCATCCAAAAGTACACCATAATATTAACGAAAGCAACTAATTTTTATTAAAAAAAACTAGCTGCTTTCTAAGTTTCCTTTGGATAAAGACTAAAGATGTTTAAAATCAATTATCAAAACGCTCTTCTAGTGTTTATCGTCATTTTTTAGGTGTCAATTCTGGTATTTCAATAACCATCCCAACGGGGATGTTATCTGCATTCTTGATAATTTTCTTATTGTGTTTCACCAGATAAGGCCACAAGCGTCTATTCCCATAATATTTCTGTGCTACTCTAGCCAAATTTTCTCCAGATTGGATAGAATGAGTAGTCTGCGTACCGGTAATCTGATATTCCAAAGTATCAGAAAGGCTTTGACGCTCTTTCTTTGCAGGAGCAGTTGTCTCTTTAGTTGAAGATTTCTGAACTGTTGATACAATGGAGTCTTGGAGATGTAAAGTGGCATCAACAGGAAGTAGAGTTTGTTTCGAACTCATAGAATCGGCCATTGGTGGAGGGGACAGCACAATTGCTTCTTGCACATGCCTATACATCAAACTGTCTAAAATACTCTCCGTAACATAACGTTTATTGGCAAGAAAACTCCAAACCATCATGCCTCCAATAAACACTCCAATCAAAAGGATAGAGGACAACATGCACCAAGGAAAACTTTTCCTGAAAGAAGGTTTAGATTCCGACGGTTCCACAACCATAGCTGGATTGTCTATTTTTTCATTTTCCTCAAACTTTAATGTTTTCTTGTCTGTTATATTTTCCACAGAATTATCAAGTTGAGATTCCCCATCCCCATTCTCACCGTTTTCAGCCTCTGAGAGCGCGGTGTCGGATTCCTCCAATGAGTTCATGACAGAAACAGTTTCCGTCTCCGTTTCGGGCTCCAAGTCCTCTTCCACCTCATTTAAATCCGTGAACCCTTCCTCCTCTTTCATATCATCAAAATGCGTATCCTCTCCTAGCACCACCGATTCAAAATGAGCAAAAGGTTTGTTTATCCCCTCCCTCATCGAAGTATCGGGTGTAAAAGTAATACGTACATTCCCCTCACGGTTCTCAGAACCGATAAGCTTGAAAGTTCCCATCCCCTTGACCTTGACATATTTATCGGTTTCCAATGCATCCTTCATTACCTTGAAAAACATTTCCACAAAAGCGGTTGCATCTTCCGCTTTCATTTCATGTTCCTCGGCAAGGAAATCTGCCAATTGCTTCATTGTCAGTTTTTCATTCATCATCCACCGTCTTTTTAAATTTTTCCTTCAAGGCTCTATCCGGACGAAAGTTCAATACCAATTTTGGAGGAAGCAACAAGCGCTGTTTAGTGGCTGGATTTACCATGATACGTTCCATTTTCTTTTTCACTTCAAACGTTCCAAAATCTTCAAAATCCAGCACCTTGTCCTTTTGCAGTTCCTCTTCCATGAAATGAACCATCGAAGTAACCAGTTGGGCTGCATCCTTATGAGTGTAGCCCAACCGGTAAGCAAGTTCGCTTATCAGTTCCTTATTGTTCATACTAAATCTGCGTACAAATCGAAATCATCCGCATCGTATATTTTTACACGATGGAAAGAACCGATTCTCAATATTTTTCCGTCTGTTTTTATCAATACTTCCGGGTCAACTTCCGGAGAGTCAAATTCAGTTCGGCCAATATAGTATTCTCCTTCTTTCCGGTCAATAATAACCGTCATTTCCTGACCGATTTTAGCATGACTCAGTTCAAAAGATATTTCCTGTTGGATAGCCATCAATTCATCCAAACGGACCTGTTTGACTTCCTGAGAAATCTCGTCTTTATAGTGCTTTGCCGAATAGGTACCTTCCTCTTCCGAATAAGCAAAAGCTCCCATTCGGTCAAATCTGGCATGGCGTACAAAATCCTTCAGTTCCTCAAAGTCCTGTTCTGTTTCCCCCGGATGCCCCACCATCAGAGTTGTACGCAAATGAATGCCTGGGACTTCCGTTCTAAACTGGCGAATCAGTTCGTAAGTATCTTCTTTGGTCACATTACGGCGCATCAGTTTCAACATGTTATTGCTGATATGCTGAAGAGCAATATCCATATACTTACATACATTGTCATATTCTCTCATCACGCGGAACAAATCTTTTGGAAAATGGGCAGGATAAGCATAATGCAGGCGAATCCATTTCACACCCGGTATCTGTGCCATCTCTTCAATAAGCTGCGGAAGCATCTGTTTCTTGTAAAGGTCTACACCGTAATAAGTCAACTCCTGTGCTATCACCTGAAACTCTTTCACCCCTTGCGAGACAAGCAGGCGCACTTCATCCAAGATTTCCTCCATAGGTCTGGAATGATGTTTCCCAGTGATAATAGGAATGGCACAATATGAACATTTACGGTCACATCCTTCCGAAATTTTCAGGAAAGCATAATGTTTAGGAGTAGTAAGATGGCGCTCTATTGCAAATTCCGGATGAAAAGTCTTACCCAAATCATCCAGCAGTTCATTCCAGTTGAACTTGCCGTAAAATTTGTCTACCTGAGGAATTTCCATTTGCAGATCTTTCAGGTATCTTTCCGAAAGGCATCCCATCACATACAGTTTCTTGAGTCTGCCTTCTTCTTTAGCCTGACAAAACTCCAGAATCATATTGATAGATTCCTCTTTAGCATCTCCTATAAACCCACATGTATTGATGACAGCAATTTCCCCTTGAGGGTTTTCGCTATCATGAGTTACTTTATAACCATTCTCTTCAAGCTGCTTCATCAACTTCTCTGAATCCACCAGATTCTTTGAGCAGCCCAAAGTGATAATATCTATTGTATTTTTTCTCATTTATCTGTATTGGCTCCAAATAACGAATCAACAAATTCACGGCGACGGAAAATCTGCAAGTCCTCCATGCCTTCACCTAAACCGATATATTTTACCGGAATTTTAAATTGGTCTGATATACCGATAACTACACCACCTTTAGCAGTACCATCCAGTTTGGTTATAGCCATTGCATTTACCTCAGTGGCCAGCGTAAACTGCTTAGCCTGCTCAAACGCATTTTGTCCGGTAGAACCGTCCAACACTAGCAAAATCTCATGTGGGGCATCTGGAATAACCTTCTGCATAACCTTCTTGATTTTGGTAAGTTCGTTCATCAGTCCCACTTTATTATGCAGACGTCCGGCAGTGTCAATAATAACCACATCCGCATTGTTGGCAACAGCAGAACTAAGCGTATCGAAAGCCACAGAAGCAGGATCTGAGCCCATTTTCTGTTTCACAACAGGCACATCAACTCTTTCCCCCCAAATAACCAGCTGCTCCACAGCGGCGGCACGGAAGGTATCTGCAGCACCCAAATAAACTTTCTTTCCCGCTTTCTTGAACTGATAGGCAAGTTTACCGATAGTAGTTGTCTTCCCTACTCCGTTTACCCCCACTACCATAATCACATAGGGGTTCTTTTGTTCTGGCACACTGAAATCGTCCGCGTCAACAGTGTTGTTTTCAGTCAGCAAAGCAGCAATTTCTTCACGCAAGATATTGTTTAATTCCTGTGTGTTTACATATTTATCCTTTGCCACACGCTTTTCGATACGTTTGATAATATTCAGCGTCGTTTCCACACCTACATCCGATGTAATAAGCACCTCTTCCAGGTTGTCCAACACTTCATCGTCCACCTTTGACTTACCGGCTACCGCTCGGGCAATCTTTCCAAACACACTTTCTTTGGTTTTAGACAGCCCTTTGTCCAGTGTTTCTTTCTTTTCCTTCGAGAAAAAACTAAAAAATCCCATAATCGGCTTAATTATTTATTTCTTATTATGTTACAAAGATACAATATTTTTTTAAAATCAAAAGAAGAGTTTTATCCTTGATTCCCCGCCGTCTGCATCTTTTTCACCGACAAACACACACCAACGACAGAATAGCAATAAAAAAATCCCCTTATCTTGTTTGATAAGGGGATTGATATAGAATAATTTACTTAATAAGCTAAATTATTTTTTAAAGAAGTCCTGAACTTTATCGTTAGGAACCATCTGTTCGTCAAAAACGTAAGCACCAGTTTTTGGAGACTTAACCATTTTGATAACCTTAGTATAAGAACGTCCTTCTTTACCTGTCTGAAGGGTTGCGACTGTTTTCTTTGCCATGGTCTATTATTATTTAATTTCTTTATGAACTGTTACTCTTTTCAAAATAGGATTGTACTTCTTCAATTCCAATCGTTCAGTGGTATTCTTTCTATTCTTTGTAGTAATGTAGCGAGAAGTTCCCGGCATACCACTATCCTTCATTTCTGTGCATTCAAGGATTACCTGTACTCTATTACCTTTAGCTTTCTTAGCCATAGTTTCTTTCTCCTTTTAATTAACCAATAATTTTGATAGTTTTCCAATCGCAGTAACCTTTAGCAACTGCATCCTTCAGCGCTGCATCCAGGCCTTTCTTATTAATAACTCGCAAGCCGTTAGCGCAGATATTCAGGCTAATCCAGCATTCCTGTTCTACATAGTAGAATTTCTTAGTAAACAAGTTCACATCGAAAGTTCTTTTAGTTCTTCTCTTAGAGTGTGAAACATTGTTGCCAATCATGGCTTTCTTTCCGGTAATTTGACAAATTTTTGACATTTCTATCTAATTTATAGTTCTGTTTTTCTTCGTTCTCTCAAACGGAGTGCAAAATAAGTGATTAAATTTGATATATACAAGTTTTTAAGCAATAAAATGCGCATTTACTCCTCATTTCCTTTGTTTTGGCAAATTTCGAGCAATAATTGCAGTGCTTTTTTAGTTGCAGCCTGTACATTTTGTTCTCTTCCGTTGTCTTCGCTAAGCTGACCGGTAATTACTATTTCCTTGTTGCAAACAGCAATCCAGATTGTACCAACCGGCTTTTCCTGAGTGCCGCCAGTTGGTCCGGCAATACCAGAAGTAGCCACAGCAAAGTCCACTCCAAGAACTTCCATAGCTCCACGAGCCATTTCTACTACTGTTTCTTCACTTACGGCCCCATGTTCGCTTAATGTTTCCTCCTTCACGTGAAGCAGATTCTGTTTCACTTCGTTGGAATAAGCTACGATGCCGCCTTTATAGAAACGAGAACTACCAGGGATAGCAGTTATGATGGCCGCCACATTACCTGCAGTGCAACTTTCTGCGGTAGCCAGTGTAAAGCCTTCTCTCCAGAAGATCTCACTTATTTCCTTACTGAGTGTTTTTGTTTCTACTGACATTACTTTACTTTCTTTTTAAGTCCACAAATACTTCAATACCCAGAAGATGGATGCTGATTCCCCGGTGGCAGAGCCTTATAGCGCATCAAGCTCTCTCCTACGAGGATATTGTACATGCAAGACCTTGAATTAATTAGATCTTTTAAAATGTTAATTACTTGATTGTAACCCTTGAGTAAGCGGGTTTGTCTATTGAGCAAAAATCCTTGTCCAAAAATTTATAATAACCGGTAATGGCAATCATCGCCGCATTATCGGTTGTGTAACCAAACTTCGGTATATAGATTTTCCATCCATATTTCTGGGCATGTTCACGATAGGCATTGCGCAAGCCGTTATTGGCCGACACACCTCCGGCAACAGCTACTTGTGTGATACCAGTTTCCTTTACCACTTTACGAAGTTTATCCATTAGAATATCTACAATGGTCTTTTCCAACGATGCAGCCAAATCCTCCTTGTGATGTTCCACGAAGTCAGGATCTTCTTTCACCCATTCACGAAGCGAATAAAGGAAAGAAGTCTTGAGTCCGCTGAAACTATAATCAAACCCCGGAATATGCGGTTTGCTGAAAGTATAGGCATTGGGATTTCCCTGTCTTGCCAACCGGTCAATGATAGGTCCACCCGGATAGCCCAGTCCCATTACCTTAGAACATTTGTCGATAGCCTCTCCGGCTGCATCGTCAATAGTCTGTCCCAACACCTGCATATCATTATAGGCATTTACTCGGATTATCTGCGAGTTGCCACCCGACACCAGCAGGCAGAGGAATGGATATTCTGGCTTGTCATTATCATCGGCTGACTCCTTGATGAAATGAGCCAACACATGTCCTTGCAGATGGTTGACATCCACCATAGGAATACCTAACGAACGAGCCATACCTTTAGCGAAAGACACTCCAACCAACAAAGACCCCATCAGTCCCGGTCCTCTAGTAAAGGCGATAGCACTCAACTCCTCTTTTGCAACTCCAGCACGTTTCAATGCTTCATGAACCACAGGCACAATGTTCTGCTGGTGCGCACGAGAAGCCAATTCAGGTACAACACCTCCGTATGACTCATGCACAGCCTGGCTAGCTATCACACTCGATAGCAGCACGCCATTCTTGATTACAGCCGCCGAAGTATCATCGCATGACGACTCAATTCCTAATATAATAGTATCCATATCAATCAATCAGTCAATAATAATGTATTCATTGCCTGTCCATCCTGATTAATAAGTCAGGATTTCCAAGCCGTTTTCCGTCATCAAGAAAGTGTGTTCCCACTGCGCTGACGGCAATTCATCTTCAGTCACTACGGTCCATCCGTCTTCTTCATCCACAAAAACTTCCCATGTCCCCATGTTAATCATTGGTTCAATGGTAAAGACCATTCCCGGAACTAACAGCATACCGGTGCCTTTCTTTCCGAAGTGCATCACTTCAGGCTCTTCATGAAATTCCAGTCCAACCCCATGACCGCATAAATCTCTCACCACCGAGAATCCATTCTTGCGGGCATGCTTTTCGATGGCATGGCCAATATCCCCTACAAACCCAAAAGGCTGAGCTGCTTTCATGCCAATTTCAAGACATTCCTTAGCCACATCTACCAATTTCTGTTTCTTTGGAGTAGTTTCTCCAATCACAAACATACGTGATGCATCAGAATAATATCCGTCGAGGA
This sequence comes from Phocaeicola sp., assembly GCA_029257865.1. Classification (GTDB taxonomy): domain Bacteria; phylum Bacteroidota; class Bacteroidia; order Bacteroidales; family Bacteroidaceae; genus Phocaeicola. The sequence goes on along the minus strand of JARIAN010000119.1, from coordinate 61,959 downwards.
TAGTGGAAACATCCACGTTGATGATGTCGCCTTCTTCCAATATTTCTTCTTCACAAGGAATACCATGGCATACCACCTCGTTGATAGAAGTACAAACGCTCTTAGGGAATCCTTCATAATTGAGCGGAGCAGGAATAGCTCCGTGTGAAACGGTATAGTCGTAAACCATCTTGTCGATTTCGGCAGTACTCATACCTGCACGAATCTCGCTCGCCACCAAGTCAAGCACCCCGGTGTTGATAATTCCACTCTTGCGGATACCTTCAATCTGTTCGGGAGTCTTAATCAAGTCTCTAGTAGGAACCAAATGGCCTTTGTTTTGAAAAAACAATACTTTTTTATCTAATTCTGTCAGTTCCGCTCCTTTAGGAACCTTCCAGTTAATCTTATTTCTCCTCATAAGTCTTATTTTTAGATGCTGCAAAGTTAGTAGAAAAATTTATAAAGAAAGAGCCGCCAAAGGAAAATATATACTAAAAAGCAAAAAACGCCCTAAAAAGTCTTTTTTCATCCGCTTGGCTTTCTTTATTTACTCAAACGATCTTGCCCGAATACACCTTAATTATATAGAGCAGAAACAAACCGTCAGCTAATCTGGTTGACCGTTACTCCCGGAAATTCATGAAGGAAAAGCAGCAACAATGCTTCTTCATTGAGTTTTCTGGCTTTGACCAGCATGCTTACATGAAAGAGCGGACGATTGTCGTAAGTTCGGCTTTCCTTCATTTCATACAACAGGATGACAAATCCCTCTTCCGTAAACTTCGTTGAAACCTTGCGCAACTCCTCCCTCTCGGTAGAAGAAAACTCAATAGACATATTCCTCAACCCTAGACTTTTAAAGAAGTAGCCTAAAGCTTCTAGTCCGAGCAGGACCAGTATGGTAGCAATCACCCCGATGCCATACATCCCTGCACCGATAGCCAAGCCAATGCCAGACGTAGCCCAAATCCCCGCGGCTGTAGTAAGTCCCCGTATAATTTGTTTTTGCAAGATGATGGTACCGGCTCCAATAAAACCGATTCCACTTACAACCTGAGCGGCAATACGACTAGGATCAAGGCGCACCACCCCGTCTTGAAGAACATCTTCAAAACCATACTGGGAAACAATCATCAGCAAGGCACTGCCTAAAGCTACCAGAAAATGAGTACGATATCCAGCTTCTTTCGCCCGATATTCTCTCTCTAAACCGATACATACTCCCATCGCTCCTGCAGCCAGCAAGCGCAGAGAGAAATCAAAAACCAATCCAGACATATCTATTGTTTATTGCTATTTTAAATGAAAAACGCCAATGGCTTTTTGCGAAAATAAGAAAAAACACTCAAAATTCCAATAGAAATCGGCTTTTGTTTCATCGTTCTTTCTTATTTACTATCTGATAGTTTTATCTCCAGAAAAATACAAAATTCCAATTATCGCCCATAGAATGTTATCAATTTTATTTGTATCTTTGCCAAATAATTACGAAGAATCATTATTTTATGGATTACAAACTTTTAGTACTCGACTTGGACGGGACTTTAACCAATCCCGAAAAGAAAATTACCGAGCATACTCGTCAAACACTTATCAAAGCACAACAACAGGGAGTAAAACTGGTGCTGGCGTCTGGACGTCCTACATACGGTATTGTTCCGCTGGCTAACCAGCTTGAAATGGACAAATACGAAGGATATATCCTTTCATACAATGGTGGGGAAATCATCGACTGGAAAACCGGAGAAATGATGTACAAGAACCTGTTGGATCCGGAAGTGCTGCCATACCTATACCAGTGCGCCAAGGACAACGACTTCGCCATCGTTTCTTATGAGGGGGAAAATGTGCTCACAGAGCGTCCGGAAGATGAATATGTGTTGAAAGAGGCTTTTCTCAATGCGATGAAAATCAAAAAGGTGGACAATTTTCTTGAAGCCATCAAGCACCCTATTGCAAAGTGCTTGATTGTAGGAGATGCCACCCGTCTGGCCATCTTGGAAAAAGAGATGTTTGAACACCTAAAAGATAGAATGGGAGTGTTCCGTTCTGAACCTTATTTCTTGGAGCTCGTTCCTAAAGGAATAGACAAGGCTAAATCTTTGGCTGTATTGCTTAAAGAGATTGGCATTGATAAAGAAGAAATGATTGCTATCGGTGACGGATTCAATGATTTGTCGATGATTCAGTTTGCCGGATTGGGTATTGCAATGGACAATGCTCAGGATGTGGTAAAGCAGCATGCCAAATTTATCACCCGCTCTAATACGGAAGACGGAGTGGCTTATGCCGTAGAAAAATTCATCTTCAATCAAGAATAAAATCCTGCTTGGAGGATATAATTCTCCAAACCTGATATCATACCAGCCTTCCTAGTTTGTTGTTTTTCAAAATGACAGCTCAGGAAGGCTGTTTCTTTTCAAAAAGATAGAAAAATCACTTCCTTACTTTTTAACAGTCCTTCTGATATTATAATTCTAGCGGCTATAAATGAAATATTATGTAATAAATATACCATTTCAAAGGAGGATTGGATTATTTATGCAGAAATTTTTCAATCAGACCCTCCAATCGTCTATATATTTTCTTCAACTTTTGTAATTATTTTCCCAAAAATATATAAACATTCTGCGAAAAATGATTATATTATTTTCGACAATCCAACCAAGCAGGGCTTTTCAATGAGTTTTTAATCAGATTTTCTACCGGATTGAATCAATAATATTATACATACCCTAGCGATAACTTCTTGTATTTCAGAAATATCAGCCCAAAATTAGCAAACGAGAATTGAAAATTTGTAATCATCCGAACCTTTGCCTTCATTTTTCGGATTCTTACGAAGTCTGATTGACATTTTGACAAAAGCTCATTTTCTTCCCTATACCCATCAATACATATACTCTCCCCTTCCCCCTCACGAAAACACTATCAAAAAAAGCCCAACCCTTATCGGATTGAGCCTTATAATTTTATCTGCTTCAAGCAAAAAACTACCAAACTTAAATAATCTCCAGTTCCTTAAAGCACTTAGTCAGTTTCTCTATTGCGAAATCAACCTGTTCTTTAGTATGAGTAGCCATCAACGCAAATCTAACTAACGTATCCTGTGGATGACAAGCAGGAGGAATAACCGGATTAATGAATACACCTTCGTCAAACGCCATCTTAGTTACCTCAAAAGTCTTGTCGGTATCGCGTACGTAAAGCGGAATGATAGGACTTTCTGTTTCACCGATTTCAAAACCGATTTCACGGAAACGATTCAAGGCATAGTTAGTAATCTTCCACAAGTTTTCCTGGCGAGATGGTTCAGTCTTCAAGATTTCCAATGCAGCCATTGCAGCAGCAGTAGCAGCAGGAGTATTACTTGCTTGGAATATATAAGAACGTGCATTATGACGCAACCAGTTGATAGTATCCTTATCACCAGCTACAAATCCACCGATAGAAGCAAGCGACTTACTGAATGTACCCATAATCAAATCCACCTCATCTACCAGGCCAAAATGATCACACACCCCGCGTCCGTCTTTTCCAAACACACCCAATCCGTGTGCTTCATCCACATATACTGTAGCGTTGTACTTTTTCTTTAAGCGAATGATTTCCGGCAAGTTGGCCAGGTCACCCTCCATTGAGAACACCCCGTCTACAACAATCAATTTGATAGCATCCGGTTCACACTTCTGAAGTTCTTTCTCCAAAGCCTCCATGTCGTTGTGCTTATATTTCAACTGAGTGGCGAAAGTCAAACGACGTCCGTCAACAATAGAAGCATGGTCTCTATCATCGCAAATGATATAATCCCCTCTGCCTACCAACTGAGGGATGACACCTTCGTTTACTGTAAATCCAGTAGAGAAGCACAACGCTTCATCCTTACCTACAAATTCGGCCAGTTCCTTTTCCAACTGCACGTGGATGTCCAATGTTCCATTCAGCAAACGCGAACCAGCGCATCCAGTACCATACTTGCGAGTAGCAACAATGGCAGCATCAATAATACGTTGGTCGTGTGTAAGTCCCAAATAAGAATTAGAACCAAACATTAATACTTTCTTTCCATCCATCAACACTTCAGTATCCTGCGCACTGTCAATTTCACGGAAATAAGGATAAACGCCTCTTTCCATATACATCTGAGGCACTCTGAATTTACTTAGCTTTTCTTGTAATAATCCCATATTCTAGATATAAGTTTCTACACTCTACTACTTGTTGTTTTTAACTCTTTAGGCGATATTTTTTTCAAGCATCCTTAAAAAACATCGCGCAAAGATACTAATTATAATTGGTTTACTAAACTGAAAGACAGAAAAAATAGCTATTGACAACATTTCTTTACCCAGTAATAATCGCATATAATTAAAAAAATGCTATTTTTGTAAGATATTTACACGAAAAACCGAACTAAAATGAGCTCGAAAAAACAAATAGCATTCATAGTCAACCCCATCTCCGGAACAAGCGGAAAGGAGAATATCTTACGTTTGATAGATGAGCGTTTGGATAAGGGTGTCTACAATTATGTAATCAAGAAAACTAAATATGCCGGACATGCTGAAGTGCTGGCCAAAGAAGCCGTTAAAGGCAAGATGGACATTGTGGTGGCCATTGGAGGTGATGGCACCATCAACGAAGTGGGACGCTCGTTAATCCACACCAACACCGCAATGGGGATTATTCCATGCGGCTCAGGAAACGGATTGGCTAGACATCTCCATATCCCTCTTGACCCGAAAGGAGCTATCGAAACATTAAACAAAGGGCAGTGCATCCAAATTGACTACGGTAAAATCAATGAGAGACCTTTCTTCTGCACTTGCGGAGTTGGATTTGACGCTTTTGTAAGCATGAAATTCGCAAGCTCAAAGAAAAGAGGACTGCTCACCTACCTCGAAAACACCTTACAAGAAGGATTAAGGTACCATCCGGAAACCTATGAGATAGAAAATGAATCAGGAAGCATGAAGTATAAAGCTTTTTTGATAGCCTGCGCCAATGCCTCGCAATATGGCAACAATGCCTACATCGCCCCTAAAGCATCGCTGACCGACGGGGAAATGGACATTACCATACTGGAGCCATTTACCATGCTGGAAGCCCCAGCTATTTCCTTCCAACTGTTTAGCAAGACAATCAACCAAAACTGGCGTATAAAGACATTGAAAGAAAAGAAGATAACAATTCATCGGACATCGGAAGGAGTATTCCACTTCGATGGTGACCCCGCAATGGGAAGCAAGGATCTTGAAGTGGAAATAGTGCCACAAGGACTGAACATCATCGTCCCTGAAAAAGGCAGCAGCAAGTCTTTCTACAATACATACAATCTTTTCCAGTTTTTCATGGATATGGTAGGACGAAAACCTATTACAGAAACGATTGTACGTAAACATCACCACTTGCTGCAAATCAACCAAAACATTTTGCGCCGTCTGTCTAAAAAGAATTAGGCAATTTACATCGTAAGATAAAAGTCTTTTGTAAGACAGATATACTCCGGACTATATACATGACGCGACAGTTCCACCACCAAAGAATCACGCAAGCAAGCGTTCATTTCTCGCCCAAAAGCAAGCAATGAACGCTTGGACTGCCCGTCGGGCTTTGTGTAAATGGTGGTATGACGGCAAAGATAGAAGTGAAACACTGCAGCCAATTGGACAAAATCGACCACAGCATTTGTAGGAAGCACCACATAAAACCTTCCTGCCGGAGAGAGCAAGACAGATACAGAACGAATCAGCTCTTCGAAAGACAAACCGTCGGTATGCCGTGCCGCATTTCGCTGCTTATCGGTACAAAACACTTGCTCTTGAAAATAAGGTGGGTTAGAAACAATCACATCAAAACAAGCTTCAGGCGCAAACGCCCTTACATCCCCTTCCATCACTTCTATCCGATTTGCCCAAGGAGAGGCTGCAACATTTTCACGGGCCTGCACCACTGCATCCGAATCAATCTCAATACCAACAATTCTAGCCTGACTTCTTTGGGCGCACATCAAGGCTATCAAGCCAGTTCCTGTACCAATATCGAGCACACGCTGGGCCTGTGCCACATCTGCCCACGCTCCCAAAAGCACACCATCTGTACCGACTTTCATGGCACAGCGATCTTGAAACACTGTAAACTGCTTGAATTTAAAAAAATGATTTGCCATACTATAATTCGTCTTTTATCCAAAACAAAGTGCCAAAAATAGATAAAACTCCCCATTTTATTCTAATAAAAGCCCATTTATTTTAAGAAGCCCATCATTTGTAATCAATACATTTTCTTTTTTAGGGCAAAAACATTAAATTTGTAGCCGTTTATGGGTGTATTTCCCGTGTCGTTTTTTTATAAACATATAATAGACAAAATACAAAATATGGTAAAAAAGAAAAAAGCAGGAGATTTGGTGCCGGAACCAACCAGCGATGACATGCCAATGATAGCAGAGATAGATGCTTTGCATGTGGATATGCCTGTCGAAGATTTCGAACAGGAGTTTGCCATCATGACGCTAAGAAACATGGTGATATTTCCTTCTTCCATATTGCCAGTATCTATAGGTAGAGAAAGCACTTTGAAACTGGCAAAAAGCGCAACTAAAGATGAAACAAATATCGTAATTGCCACTCAGAAAGTAGCTGAAGTAGAAGACCCTGGATATAAAGACTTGCATCAAACTGCCGTAATAGGCCATGTGCTCCGAGTTCTGGAAATGCCTAACGGAGGAACAACAGCCATTGTTCAGACAAGCTCTACCAAGGTGAAGATTGAAGAAGTGACAGAAACCAAACCTTACTTAATGGGGAAAGTTTCTTTCATGGAAAAACAAAAAGAACCGGAAGTCAATAAGGAAATGAAGGTCTTGATGGATACTTGCCGTGATTTGACCAAGAAATTCTTGGAATTGTCCGACCAGATGGGACCGGATTTAGCATTCACCTTGAAAAACTTGAAGAAGCCTAGCCTCTTTGTCAACTTCGTCTGCACAAACTTCCCTTTCAGCCTGGAAGACAAGTTCAAACTGATTGACCAAACATCCATCAAGGACTGCATGTATAAGTTAATCCAGATTCTTGACCGAGAAATGCAGTTTGCAGCTCTTCGCCGTAACATTCAAATGAAAACTCGCGAAGACCTTGACAAGCAGCAGCGAGAGTATTTCTTGCAGCAACAAATCAAGAATATTCAAGATGAACTTGGGAATGGGCAGGATGATGAGATAGACGAGTTGAGAGTGAAAGGTGAAAAAAAGAAATGGAGCAAAGAGGTTGCCGATATCTTTGAACGTGAAGTTAGCAAACTGGAACGTATCAATCCTCAGGCTCCCGACTATAACATTCAGCTTTCTTACCTTCAGACTTTGCTGGCATTACCATGGGAAGAATATTCAGCCGACTCACTGAGTATTCCTAATGCAGAAAAAGTGCTGAACAAAGATCACTACGGACTGGAAAAAGTGAAGGAACGTATACTGGAACATCTGGCCGTGCTGAAACTGAAAGGAGATTTGAAGTCACCTATCATCTGTCTTTATGGCCCTCCGGGGGTAGGAAAAACTTCTTTAGGCCGCTCTATCGCAACAGCCTTGAAAAGAAAATATGTGCGTATGTCCTTAGGTGGAGTAAGAGATGAAGCTGAAATTAGAGGACACCGCAAAACGTATATCGGCGCAATGCCAGGACGTATCATCAAAAGCTTGATTAAAGCCGGCACTTCCAACCCCGTGATTATCTTGGACGAGATAGACAAATTGGGAAGCGACCATCGTGGAGACCCAAGTTCTGCAATGCTGGAAGTCTTGGATCCAGAACAAAACAATTCATTCCATGACAATTATATTGATATGGACTATGACTTGTCGAACATCATGTTCATTGCTACAGCCAATGACCTGGGAACAATCCCTCAGCCACTACTGGACCGCATGGAACTTATTGAAGTGAGCGGATATATCACTGAAGAGAAAACAGAGATTGCTCGCCGTCATTTAATTCCTAAAGAAATGGAAGCCAACGGACTGAAGAAAGAGCATCTTAAATTCTCTAAAGCTGCCATTGAGTATATCATAGAGAACTATACGCGTGAAAGTGGGGTAAGACAACTAGAAAAGACATTGAGCAAAGTGATGCGTAAAGTGGCACTTGAAATTGCCAGTGAACGCTTTACTGAAACTTACGAACTGAAACCGGCAGATGTTTCTAAATTTTTAGGGTCGAAAACTTACTCACGCGATAAGTATCAAGGAAATGAATACGCGGGTGTAGTTACAGGATTGGCATGGACTGCTGTAGGAGGGGAAATCCTCTTTGTGGAAACTAGCCTGAGCAAAGGTAAAGGAGGACGATTGACCTTGACCGGAAACTTGGGAGATGTAATGAAAGAGTCGGCTATGCTAGCTTTAGAATACCTAAAAGCCCATTCTGCGATGCTGAATCTCCCTGAAGGAATTTTCGACAACTGGAACATCCATATCCATGTGCCGGAAGGTGCTATACCAAAGGATGGTCCGTCGGCAGGTATTACTATGGTTACTTCTTTGGCTTCAGCTTTGACTCAACGCAAAGTACAACCGAATCTGGCAATGACTGGTGAAATCACCCTGCGCGGTAAAGTTTTGCCGGTAGGTGGCATCCGCGAAAAGATTCTAGCAGCTAAACGCGCCGGCATCACAAATATTATTCTCTGCGAAGAAAACAAGAAAGATATAGAAGAAATACAACCAATCTATTTAAAAGGTGTAAACTTCCATTATGTTTCAGACATTAAAGAGGTGCTGGCCCTTGCTTTATCCAATGAAAAGGTTAAAGATGCCATTGATTTCTCTATTGCAGAAGAGAAAAAAGAAGAGACCAAAAAAAAATAAAAACCTAGTAGGTTTCCTGAAACATTTCAGGAAACCTACCTATAGTACTCACATTTATGAAGTTTGAATTACAATATACCGACCCAAAATCGAATGCACGTGCCGGACTGATAACCACCGACCACGGACAAATCGAAACTCCCATTTTTATGCCTGTAGGTACGTTGGGAAGTGTAAAAGGGGTGCATCTGCATGAAATTAAGGATGATATTAAAGCCCAAATCATTTTGGGAAATACCTATCATCTGTATCTTCGCCCCGGGCTGGATGTCATTGAAGGTGCTGGCGGACTGCATAAGTTCAACGGATTTGACCGCCCCATGCTGACAGACAGTGGTGGCTTTCAGGTCTTTTCTCTTTCTGGTATAAGAAAGATGAGAGAAGAAGGAGTGGAATTCCGCTCACACATCGATGGCTCCAAACATTTATTTACCCCAGAGCGCGTAATGGACATAGAACGTACCATCGGAGCAGATATTATGATGGCTTTTGATGAATGTGCACCCGGTACATCTGATTATGAATATGCCAAGAAATCAATGGAGCTGACACATCGTTGGCTAGACCGTTGTATTACACGTTTCAATGAAACAGAACCCAAATATGGCTATCAGCAATCACTTTTCCCTATTGTACAAGGATGTGTATATCCTGACCTCCGCCGCCGCTCGGCTGAATATATTGCATCGAAAGGAGCAGACGGGAATGCAATCGGCGGACTGGCTGTAGGAGAGCCTACTGAAAAGATGTACGAAATGATAGAAGTGGTCAATGAAATATTACCTACCGACAAACCTCGCTACCTGATGGGAGTAGGAACCCCTATGAATATCCTGGAGGGTATAGAACGAGGAGTAGATATGTTCGACTGCGTAATGCCTACCCGCAACGGACGAAACGGTATGATTTTTACCAAAAACGGCATTATGAATATGCGCAACAAAAAATGGGAGAAAGACTACTCTCCTATTGAAGAAGATGGGGCATCGTATGTAGACACGATGTATAGCCGAGCATACCTCCGTCATTTGTTCCATGCTCAGGAACTGCTGGCCATGCAAATCGCATCAATCCACAATCTGGCTTTCTATTTGTGGCTCGCTGGAGAAGCACGCAAACATATTATTGCAGGAGATTTTTCTACTTGGAAGCCAATGATGGTAAATCGACTCTCTACCCGACTGTAACGACCACCGTATGATGAAGAAAGATTTATTCAAAATAAAAGGAATCAAGAGGCTTGACCGATATATTATCGGCAAGTTTCTTGGTACGTATTTTTTTGCCATCGCCTTAATTATTTCTATTGCTGTAGTGTTTGATGTGAATGAGAACATCGACCGCTTCATCAATAACAAGGCGCCTTTAGAAGCTATCGTCTTTGACTACTACCTGAACTTTATCCCTTATTACACCAACCTGTTCAGTCCTTTGTTTGTCTTTATTGCCGTTATCTTCTTCACATCCAAACTGGCAGAAAATTCAGAAATCATCGCAATGTTCTCTACAGGAATGAGTTTCAAGCGCATGATGGTACCTTATATGATTTCGGCAGCCATCATCTCTACCGTTACCTTCATCTTAGGTACTGAAGTCATCCCTACAGGAAGTGTCACCCGACTGAATTTTGAAAAGCTTTACAAAAACAAGAAATCAGCCGAATATGTAAGGAATATCCAGTTGGAAGTAGATTCAGGTACTATAGCCTATATGGAACGTTATGAAAACTATAACAAAACCGGATATCGTTTTTCACTAGATAAATTTGAAGATCATAAGTTGGTATCCCATCTTACAGCAAGACGCATCACTTACGACACAGCTACTTATCACAAGTGGATTGTAAAAGACTATATGATACGAGAGATGAGAGGAATGCGTGAGCAGATCACTAAAGGAGAGCGCTTGGACACCATCATCAATATGGAGCCACAAGACTTCCTTATCACACGCGGACAACAAGAAACAATGACCAGCAGACAGTTAAGCGACTATATTTCCAAACAGAAAAAAAGGGGATTTGCCAATATTAAGGCATTTGAAGTGGAATACCATCGACGTATAGCCATGTCATTTGCTGCATTCATCCTTACTTCTATCGGAGTATCTTTATCTTCTAGAAAAGTGAAAGGTGGAATGGGATTGCATCTAGGTATCGGATTGGGACTAAGTTTCTCTTATATCTTATTCCAGACCATATCTTCGACATTTGCACTTAATGGGAATATGTGGCCGGCTCTTGCTGTTTGGATACCTAATATTCTTTATCTGTTCATAGCCATTTACCTTTATCGTAAAGCACCGAAATAAACTTTTCTTCAAAATAGAAAAAGGTCTTTCAGATTTAACTTGATTTAAACAAGTAGTTTCTGAAAGACCTTTTTTAGCTTTATATCAAAACCAGTTCACTTCCACAAATCCAGCAATTCTTTCTCTGCCCAATACCAATGCGTATAACCTGCTATCACATTCTTTATCCGAAAGAAAGACGTTGAAACTTCGGATCCACGTGCAGTAAACAACTGCGCATCTGATGGGCAGGCTGCAGGATTAGTTATCATAGAATAATGCGATTCGCAACCTCTCCATTCTATACCTTGGTAAGTTGTATAGCGATAACCTACCGTCAGTTTTGGTTCAGCAATACTGAAATCTAACGGGAATACTCCAGCCATTTCATAAACACTTCCTCCTTCACGGACCGTCAATGAGCGTCCGAGCAAAATAGAACCCCCACCTTCTGCCAATATCTTTCCGCCATTCATTGCATAATGATACAACTGCTGCAGAAAGCGTTTTCTACGATATAGTTGCCTTGCAAAAAGTTCCGGATACCCCCCAGGAAGATAAATCAAATCAGCATCCGGCAAATCACTTCCATGCAACGGGCTGAAGAAAACAACTTCCCCCATTGTTTTCAATTTGTCTAGATGCGACCGATATAGAAAATAAAAAGCAGGGTCGCGAGCTACAGCAATCGTCATCTTCTTGGTATGCGCAGCAAATAAAGGCGCACTGTCCATCTCTGAAGTATAAGGCAAGCTATACCTACAAGGAAAGATGCGGATACAACGGTTTAACATCTTATCTACCGAAACATGTTTCTCTATTAAATCGGCCATAAAACCTGCCAATTCATCAACCGACTGCTTGATAGAAAGAGTCAGTCCTGAATAGCGAGGCAGCATCCTGTTTCCTTCCACCACTGGCAAATATCCCATACACTCCAAGCCTGCATCATTACAGGCTTGCCTCAAAGCCGAATAATGTGCAGATGAAGCAACTTGATTAAAAACAACACCTGCTATATGGACATTGGGATGAAAATTACGAAAGCCTTGCAAGAGTGGAGCTACCGAATAAGATGTAGCTCTGGCGTTGACAACCAAGATAACCGGAATGCGCAAAAGCTCCACTACCTCCGCACAACTTCCTTTCATACGGTCGAAGCCGTCGTAAAGCCCCATGGCTCCTTCTGCAATACAAACATCTGACTTTTCCCCATAATTATTATACAGCGACTGAATATGAGTGGGAGAAGCCATCCAACTGTCCAAATTGACCGATTCAGCGTCTGAAGCAATGGTATGATATTGTGTGTCGATAAAATCCGGTCCACACTTGAACGGCTGCACTTTCAAATTCCTCCGCTGCAAGGCTCGAAGCAGCCCAAGCATAAAAATAGTCTTACCGCTACCAGAAGTGGGAGATCCTATCAAAAATTGTGGTTTCATTTCTTGCGTCTTATTATATACAATTAGTAATCCATGCCTATCCAATAAGAAAATGGACAATAGCATTTGAAGAAGTAAAAATATTACTTTTCGGGCAGATAGAGAAATTATTGAAAAGAAAATTCCCCTTCTTACTCTTACGACAATCACTCTGCAAGATATTTTCCAAATCAACCGTTCCTCTCAATTTATTGTAGTATATTTGTAATCACTCTAAATTAAAATGACAATATAATAATGAAAATACGATTTATGAGTCTGGGAAGTGGCAGCAGTGGAAACTGTTATTATCTCGGCACAGAAACATACGGCATATTTATTGATGCAGGAGTAGGCATCCGAACTATCAAGAAAATCTGCAAGGACCATACCCTATCTCTTGAAACTATCAAGGCGGTGTTTGTAACACACGACCACGCCGACCATATCAAGGCTGTAGGACACTTGGCAGGCAAGCATCATATTCCTATCTATACAACTCCTGAAATCCATTTTGGCATTAACCGCAGCTATTGCATGACGGAGAAACTGAGCCAAGAGTCCAAACGGTTTGTGGAAAAGGAAGAAACAATGCAACTGGAAGACTTCCGCATCACTCCTTTTGAAGTGCCACATGACGGAACCGACAATGTAGGATATTGCATAGAAATAGGTGGGCTGACTTTTTCTTTTCTCACAGATATAGGACATCTTACAGAAACAGCAAAACAATATATTCAAAAAGCCGATTATCTTATTTTAGAAGCAAATTACGATGAAAACATGTTGCAGATGGGACCTTACCCGCAACATCTGAAAGCAAGAATTGCCGGTCCTAACGGGCACATGAGCAACCATGAAATGGCAAATTATCTGGCCAGCGAACTTCCCCCAAAGCTAAAACATTTGTGGCTTTGCCATCTGAGTAAAGACAATAACCACCCTGACTTAGCTTTAAAGACAGTGGAAATAGCGCTGAAAGAAAAACAAATTATTGTAGGTAAAGACCTGAAAGTTACAGCGCTAAAGCGCACGCTTCCATCAGAAATGTATTTCTTTGAAACAGTCTGAGTCCTTTCCATAGTCTGCTCTTCATTAAAAAGCATATAAAAAAACCTCCCAAACTTTTATTTGAAAAAGCATGGGAGGTTTTCTATTTTACCTCTGAAATATTATAATTTCACTTTAAGTTCTTCCAAAATACGACGCATTTCTTCGAAAGTTGTAATACGAGTAGGAACCAACGGCAAACGTAAACGGTTCTTAATCATTCCCATCATATTCAACATTGCCTTTACACCAGCAGGATTACCATCAACAAACAAAAGCTTGAACAGTTCCGTAAATTTATGATGGATAGTCAAAGCATTAGCATAATCACCGGCCAATGCCAGACGAGTCATACGGCTGAATTCACGAGGAAAAGCATTTCCTATCACAGAAATCACCCCTACTGCTCCTAAAGTAATCAAAGGGAAAGTAATACCATCATCTCCCGAAATCACATCAAAGTTTTCCGGTTTATTCTTGATAATGTCATCCATCTGTGTGATATCTCCAGAAGCCTCTTTGATAGCCACGATATTATCAAAATCACGAGCCAGACGAAGAGTTGTGCTGGCTGTCATGTTCACTCCTGTACGTCCTGGAACATTATAAAGCACAACCGGAAGTTTGCTGGCTTCAGCAATCGCCTTATAATGCTGGTAAATACCTTCCTGAGAAGGTTTGTTATAATATGGCACCGCTACCAGTACGGCATCTACTCCTGTAAAGTCATCGTTTCGCAAAGTGTCAACAACAGTCTGCGTGCAATTGCTGCTAATACCCAAAAGGATTGGCACCCTTCCGTTGACACGCTCAATCACAATATTTTTGATTTTCTTCTTTTCCTCCACGGTCAGCGTCGGAGTTTCGGCTGTAGTGCCCAGCACACATAAAAAGTCGGTGCCGTTTTGTACCTGATATTCCACCAGTCTTACCAATGCATCATAGTCTACACTACCGTCTTCGTTAAAGGGAGTAATTAGTGCCACTCCCATACCTTTGAGTCTTTTTCGTATCATAAGTTTTCTGTATGTATTATACGCAATGCAAAATTATCACTTTTTTCTATTTTTTGATAATAAAATCATCTGTTTTTTACTTCAAACAATCTATCATGTCAAAAAAAGTCATTCATTTCCAATCATCTGTAGGAATTCATCTTCACTGACAATCCGAACACCCAACTTCTCTGCCTTTTCCAACTTACTGGGGCCCATATTATCTCCTGCCAATATAAAAGAGGTCTTCTTAGAGATGCTTCCCACATTCTTTCCTCCATGTTTTTCAATCAAAGCTTTGTATTCATCACGCGAATGATGTTGGAACACGCCGCTGATTACAATAGAACTACCGGCAAGCAAGTCGGTATAGCCGCTACGGTCTTCTGCGTCGGCTTCCATTTTCAGTCCAGCCTCTCTCAAGCGCTCTACCAAGCAACGGTTCTTTTCGTCAGAAAAATAAAGCAAGATGCTTTGTGCTATTCGGATACCGATTTCATCCGTCTGCACAAGTTGCTCTAAAGAAGCTCCCGAAAGCAAATCAATAGACGGGAACGCACGGCAAAGTTTTTTAGCTACCGTTTCCCCTACAAAACGAATACCTAAAGCAAAGAGAACACGCTCAAACGGCACCTCTTTCGACCGTTCTAGCCCTTGAAGAATATTTTCGGCAGACTTCTCGCCCAACCTTTCCAAACGTGCAATGTCTTCAGCCTTGAGTTGATACAAATCGGCAACGTTTTGTATCATCCCTTCCTGATAGAACACATCAACCGTTTCCGGGCCTAAGCCTTCAATGTTCATCGCACGACGACTGATGAAATGCTCTATCTTTCCTTTAATCTGAGGAGGACATAAGGTCTCGTTAGTACAATAATGTGCCGCTTCATCTTCATACCTCACCAATTTACTGCCACACTCCGGGCAATGCGTGATAAAAGTAACTTTCTCACTGCCTGCAATACGCATAGAAGGTTCCACGCCTGTTATCTTAGGAATAATCTCCCCCCCTTTTTCTACATATACACTATCGCCAAGATGTAAATCAAGCGAAGATATGATATCAGCATTATGCAAAGAAGCACGTTTGACAATCGTTCCAGACAATTGCACAGGCTCTAGATTTGCAACTGGAGTAATCGCCCCTGTACGACCTACTTGATAAGTCACTTTGAGCAGTTTGGTCAATGCCTGTTCTGCCTGAAACTTATAAGCAATGGCCCAACGTGGCGACTTGGCCGTATATCCCAAATTCTTCTGCTGACGCAAAGAGTTAACCTTCAGCACAATCCCATCGGTTGCCACAGGAAGGTTCTTACGCTCCACATCCCAATAGCTGATAAAATCGAAAATCTCCTGAAGAGAATGCACCTTACGGGTAATCGGGGAAATTTTGAACCCCCATTTTTCCGCTTCCTTCAAATTTTCATAATGCCCGTCGCAAGGCAAACTCTCTCCCAGCATATAATAAAGGTAAGCATCCAGCTTTCGAGCGGCCACCTGCGAAGAGTTCTGAAGCTTGAGCGTACCAGATGCAGCATTCCGCGGATTAGCAAACAAAGGTTCCTCTCTACTTTCTCTTTCTCGGTTCAGTTCCTCAAACACCTCCCATGGCATCAGAATCTCTCCTCTTATTTCAAAACTGTCAGGATAACCTTCGCCGTGAAGTTTGAGCGGAATGGTACGTATTGTCTTTACATTATCTGTAACATCATCCCCCTTCGCCCCATCTCCTCGAGTTACGGCACGCACCAGTTTGCCATGTTCATAAGTAAGTGAGATGGAAGTTCCGTCAAACTTCATTTCACAGCAAATCTCAAAGTCTTCATTGAGCGACTTGCACACCCTTTCATAAAACTCGGTTACTTCTGCCTGTGAATAAGTGTTTCCCAATGAAAGCATAGGATATTTATGGGCAATCTGAGTAAAATTCTTGTTGATGTCACTTCCCACACGCATACTAGGGGAATTCTCGTCGTATCGCTCTGGATGTTTTGCCTCCAAATCTTGCAGTTCACGCATCAAATCATCAAACTCCTTATCGGAGATAACAGGAGTATTCAAAACGTAGTAATTATAATTATGAAGATGAAGATCTTCTCTCAACTGATCTATTCTTTCTATTTCTGTCATAACGTACAAATGATGTTTCTTGCAAAAATAGTGAAAATAGTCGGAGCTTAAGGTATGTGGTGCAACGGAATCTTTGTACTTTTGCAAAAAATAACAAGAGACTTATGAGAATTGACATTATCACCGTTTTACCAGAAATGATAGAGGGGTTTTTCAACTGCTCTATCATGAGTCGTGCCCAGAAGAAAGGCATTGCGGAAATCCATATTCATAACCTGCGTGATTATGCTTACGACCGCTATCGCAGGGTGGATGACTATCCTTTTGGAGGATGTGCCGGCATGGTCATGAAGATAGAACCTATTGAGCGTTGCATCTCTGCTCTGAAGGCTGAACGTGACTACGATGAAGTAATCTTCACCACCCCCGACGGAGAACAGTTCAACCAGAAAACAGCCAATACTCTTTCAATGGCAAAGAACTTGATTATCTTGTGCGGACACTTCAAAGGTATTGACTACCGAATCCGTGAACACCTTATCACAAAAGAAATCAGTATTGGCGACTATGTACTTACCGGAGGCGAATTGGCCGCTGCTGTCATTGCCGACTCTATTGTACGTATCATCCCGGGAGTAATCTCTGATGAGCAGTCTGCACTGTCCGACTCTTTCCAAGACAACCTGCTGGCTCCACCAGTATATACACGACCGGCCGAATACAATGGCTGGAAAGTTCCCGACATCTTGCTGTCTGGACATGAAGCAAAAATCAGGGAATGGGAATTCCAACAATCTTTGGAACGCACCCAACGTCTTCGCCCCGACTTACTAGAAGAAAAATAATTTACATTTTCAAAAGTCCTCTATAATATAAGGGCAAAATGATTATACGTGCCGCTAGAAGCAACTCTATTGCAAACTTCTTAAAAGAAGAACAACCAATACAGCTTCTGCGACACGCATAATTTATTTAATATGTAAAAATATTTCAAAACACAAGATTACACTTCCAATGCTCCGATAATATCACGCACGGATGAATAACCATGGCGTTCCAAATAATCGTTGATGCCATTAGCCACCTTCACCGTAATCGCCGGATCAATGAAATTAGCAGTACCAATCTGGATAGCTGTTGCCCCAGCCAACAAAAATTCCACCGCATCTCTCCAGTTCATAATTCCTCCTAGTCCAACAACCGGAATGTTTACCGCCTTAGCTACCTGCCATACCATACGCAAGGCAATAGGTTTTACCGCTGCACCGCTCATGCCTCCAGTTACAGTAGAAAGCAACGGTTTGCGCTTCTCCGCATCAATAGCCATTCCTAGCAGAGTATTGATTAGTGAAACACCATCCGCCCCCGCACCTTCTGCAGCACGGGCAATTTCAGTTATATCCGTTACGTTAGGAGAGAGCTTTACGATTAAGGTTTTGTCATACACCTTTCTCACCGCACTCACCACTTCGGCAGCACCCGAAGCCGTTACACCAAAAGCCATACCTCCCTGCTTGACATTCGGACAAGAGATGTTAAGTTCAATGGCAGGAATGTTCTCAAGTTCATTGATGATACGAGCGGTTTCCGCATAGTCTTCAACCTGAGAACCGGATACGTTAACAATCATGTTAGTGCGGATATCCTTTATCTGAGGATAAATGTGATCGACAAAATAATGAACCCCTTTGTTTTGCAGCCCCACCGCATTGAGCATACCCATTGGAGTTTCTGCCATACGTGGGTAAGGGTTTCCTTCACGGTGATGCAAAGTTGTACCCTTTACAATGATACCACCAATCTTTTCCAAGTCAACAAAATCTTGGAACTCCAAGCCGTATCCGAATGTACCTGACGCGGTCATCACCGGATTTGACATTTTTAAATTACCTATATTTACGCTTAAATCTGCCATAATAGTTTCTTTATATTAAATACTGGACCATCTTTACATACACACACATGACCCACATCAGTCTTTTCCACACAGCACAGGCATGCTCCTACACCACAAGCCATCTTATTCTCCAAAGAGACTTCACATTCAATGTTGTTGCTTGCTGCATATTTAGCTACCGCCATCATCATTGGCTTCGGACCACAAGTGTAAATCATGTCAAACTTATGAGCCGACAGTACGCTATGCATGGTTACATAGCCCTTTTCCCCCATACTGCCATCTTCGGTGGTCGTATATACATCGCCTAATGCCTCGAATTGCTCAAGCTGAAGCAAATCATCCTTTGAGCGAGCTCCAAGAAGGAAAGACGGCTTGCATCCCATTCGCAAGAGGGCTTCTCCTAGATAGAGCATTGGAGCCGTTCCAACCCCTCCCCCAACAAGCAAAACCTTATTTTCAGACGACTGGGGTAGGGTAAAACCTTTACCCAAAGGCAATACAACATTCAATGTATCACCCTTCTTTAATGTAGCAAGCTGACGAGTGCCATCACCTATCAACTGTACCAAAAACCACAACTCATTGGTTTCACGGTCTACATAATTAATAGAGATAGGACGACGCAAAAAAGTAGTAGGCGAACCATCTACACGGATTTCCGCAAACTGACCTGGAAGCATTTCCGGCAGGCTCTCCTCCTGAGTCAGCTTGATTAAAACATAGTTTGCATGCAAACGAATGTTTTCTGTAACTGTCAAATCTAAAATATACTTTTTCATAAAAATAGGGTAAATTCGTTCTAAAGTGCAAAGATACGAATTTACCCTAAACAATGCATGATTAAGCGCTTACGTTAATCATTATTTTCCGGCTTGAACACTTGATAAGTACCGTTATCAAAGAAAATTCTTATTTCAGTAATTCTGGGATGAGGCTTTTCTACATATCTAACCTCTTCTTTAACAGTTGATTGAGATGCGTTTCCATTCATGTCAAAGCCATCATCCGTGCGAAAATCGAAATCCATCGACAAAGGCTGCGCATTTTCGGCATTCTCACTGCTGCCATCGCTTGAGTTCTGCATCTCGCCTTGACCAGTCATTAGCCAATCAAGATTTACAAGTGGATATGCATTATGAATACGTAAAACAACATCTAAACTAGGTTTATTTCTTCCGTTATATATATGTGAAAGAGAAGATGTTGATATTCCAATCTTCTCGGCAAATTCGGCGTTACTTAAACCCTCGTTTTGCATAATCTGTATAATCCGATCTTTCATATTTTATCTATAAACTATTCTTTATTTCTTCTGTAATACAAAAGTAAATATAATATTTTACATATTCAAATTTACATATCTATATTATTATTCAATCTTGTAAATAAATAAAATATATCATGATTTACATTTGTGTATTTATAAATGTAAACCTCGGCAATATCATCCAGTATACTACTTTAACGTATCATTGTACTAATCTGATATATAATATATTATCTTACTTATAATAGACATATATAGGACAAAAGGAGGATTATCGCTCATTTTTAGGCAAGTGGTTAGATTTTATAGAATATATTATCATTATAATATTGGTTTTCAGTATATTAAATATCTTTTAATAAAATGGATATATTTCCATTTATTTATGCGAACTATACATATATATATGGAATAAGAAGTATTCGTTTTGATACAATATAGCATATAATCAACATTTGTAACACATATTTGCAACACAAATGTATTATAACTCGCTTATACAATTGTGAGTATTTACTTTCCTAAACAAAGAGGTAGTTCTCCTCTCAGTAATCTATCGCATGTTAATCCCTTGCACAGACGAAAGATAAACATCCCCTTCTCTCCTATTTTCTGAGATTTTAGATTTACAAGCAAGTATATAAAACACTCCCAAATTTTCGATTCTCACGACACCCATCAGTCATTGATTCCTCTTTCTATTTTATAGGAAATTATACTGCCCGAATAAATACCAACGCAGCATAGCAAAGAGAAAACTACTTGGTATAATACACTATCTAGTGATAAAGATAACTTGAGATACAATCACCGATTAATAAAACACAACCTTGAATTAATAAAACGCAATCATGAATTAATGAACCACCAGTTGTAACTAAATTTTCTGAAAGGACAAGTTGATGAAGTAAAATTGCCGCCTGATTTGTTGTGCAGGCAAGCTGTATATTATATATCCTTTCTTCCCCTATCGAGTACAACCATCTGATAACATCCATGCAATATACCTATAAAAATAGGGGCGAACATCATTTCTGATATTCGCCCCTATATAACGACACACTCTGTTATTTATCTCCCAATTCCATCAATGAAGAATCTCATATATTAACTCTTTCAGCAATTCCCCATCCGTAAATGAAGAGTTCCCTATCCCCTTAGTTTTTGCATCGCAAGTACGGATAGCCGAAATAATGTGCATTACTTTAGTGCCCTTATACATCCTCATGGCTGTTAGATATTCCCTAGCCTGCCATGTTCCCCTCAATCCTAGTTGCGCCGCAATTCCCTGCTCACTTTTTTCGGGAGCATAGTAAGCCAACATCAAATTAGAGAAGAAGCCAAACAAGATGGCCAACGTGAGCTGAATAGGGTTACTCTTTGGGTTATCGTTAAAATATTTTACTATCTTATTTGCCTTGAGAACATCCTTTGCAATCAACGCACTGCGCAATTCGAAATTATTATAATCTTTGCTGATGCCAATATTACGCTCTATTTGCTCAGGAGTTATCCGTCTGACACCTGTAGGAAGTGTGATAATTAATTTTTCCAACTCCCCTGCCATTCTGTTTAGATCGGCCCCTACAAACTCCACCATCATTTCAGAAGCCTTAGGTTCAATTTCCACTTTTCTTCTCTTCAGATAAGACGCAACAAAGCCAGGCACTTGAGCCTCCTTTAGTTTTTTTGATTCAAACAACACGCCTACTTTCTCTATTTCGGCAGCAATCTTCTTTCTCCTGTCTAAGGATCCATGCTTATAGCAGAAAACCAAAATAGTCGACTCCATTGGTTTTTGCAGATAAAACCCTAGCTCTTCCAAATTTTTCAGATTCTGCGCCTCCCTAACCACCAGCACCTGGTATTTTGACATCATCGGATACCGTTTGGCCGCATTGATTACAGCAGCGATATCTACATCAGCACCATACATGACTGTCTGGTTGAACTCCTTTTCCGAGTCGGTAAGCACAGTATCTAAAATATATTCAGAAATGCGGTCGATATAATAATCCTCCTCGCCCATCAAGAAGTAGACTGGAGAATAAATATGGTTCTTTAAGTTTCGCGCAATTTCCTCATAAGTTATTTCCTTAGCCATCACCAGTCAAATTTCAGATGTTTCACAGTCTTTTTCTCCTCTATAATCATGCGCAATGCATCTATACCAATCTCCACATGCTCGTGCACATAGTTTTTGGTCACCAAAGAATCACTTTTGTCGGTCTTTACCCCTTCAGGTATCATCGGCTGGTCGGACACAAGCAACAAAGCCCCCGTAGGAATATGATTGGCAAAGCCCGTAGTGAAAAGTGTAGCTGTTTCCATATCAACCGCCATAGCTCGAGTAGTAAGCAGATACTCCTTGAATTGGTCATCATGCTCCCAAATGCGACGGTTTGTAGTATAGACCGTACCCGTCCAGTAATCCTTAGAGTGGTCTCTGATAGCCGATGAAACTGCACGTTGAAGCATAAACGCAGGAAGAGCCGGCACTTCAGGCGGATAATAATCATTAGAAGTACCCTCGCCACGGATGGCGGCAATCGGAAGAATCAATTCCCCTATCCGAGCCTTCTCTCCGATACCCCCACACTTTCCCAAAAACAGACAAGCCTTAGGATGGATAGCACTCAAAAGGTCCATTATAATAGCAGCATTCGGACTTCCCATTCCAAAATTAATGATGGTAATCCCTTCGGCATGGGCAGATATCATATTTGCGTCGCGTCCTAAAACCGGCACCTGAAACCGCTCAGCAAATATCTCTACATAATTATTGAAGTTAGTCAGCAATATATATTCGCCAAATTCATCCAACTGACGCTTAGTATAACGTGGCAGCCAGTTTGCCACAATCTCCGCTTTTGTTTTCATATTCTTTTTGTATTTTTGTATGAAATAACAAGTATCTATTATTGCAAATTTACAAAAATGTTAGCATTAAACTTACCATCATACCCATTTAAAATAGCCAACAAAGCAGGAAAACGATTTATTTTCGACCCCTTACGGAAGAAATATGTAGCTTTAACCCCCGAAGAGTGGGTGCGTCAACATTTTATCCAATACCTTCTGAACTACAAAGGCTACCCGCAAGGACTCTTAGCCAATGAAGTCCAAATAGTCCTTAACGGAACCCGCAAACGATGCGACACAGTACTCTACGACAAAAGCCTGTCTGCCCTGATGATTGTAGAATATAAAGCACCACATATCGAAATCACCCAAGCGGTATTCAACCAGATTACTCGCTACAACATGGTATTGAGAGTAAAATATCTGATAGTCAGCAATGGTATCAAACATTACTGCTGCCGAATAGACTATAGTCAGCAAAAATATGAATTTCTGCCAGACATTCCCAATTATCAAGATTTAGAAGGCCTATAAACCCATACTCCTTGAGTGGCAAACATTAAATTCTCAAAAAAATGCTCAAGATATCATTTTATGACCAGCAAGCCTTTGACTTCTAGCCCAACAAACAAACGGGAGCAATAGCTAAGAAACGTACTTACAGCAAACTATGGAGTAAAAAAACGCCGTGTTGTAAATTACAACACGGCGCATCTGATTCAAGGTTTCCCCCAAATCAATAGCATTTATTTAATTTTAGTATCCAACTGTCTTTCAGGAGCTACACCTGCCAGTTCCGGGTCTATCATGATACGACCACAGTATTCGCAAACGATAATTTTCTTGCGCATACGGATATCCATCTGTCTCTGAGGTGGAATCTTGTTAAAGCAACCACCACAAGCACCACGCTGCACGTAAGTGATACCCAATCCATTGCGAGAATTCTTGCGGATTCTCTTGAAAGCCTGAAGCAAACGAGGTTCGATAGCTGTTTCCAAGTTCTTAGCCTTGTCTCTCAGTTTTTCTTCCTCCTGCTTAGTTTCAGAAACGATTTCTTCCAGTTCGTTTTTCTTCACTTCCAAGTCCTTCTTTCTTTCTTCCAAAGCCACTTCACTCTTGGTGATTTCTTCTTCTTTAGTTTTGATAGAGGCAGTGTATTCGCGGATTCGTTTTTCACACAGTTCCACTTCAAGACTCTGGAATTCGATTTCCTTAGTCAGCACATCATACTCACGATTGTTGCGTACATTATCCTGCTGGTCTTTATACTTTTCAATAGAAGCCTTAGCTGTTTCAATTTCCACTTTCTTGGCAGCTACATTAGCCTTCAATTCTTCAATATCAGTTTTGATATTCTCAATACGAGTACCCAAACCTTCTACTTCATCTTTCAAATCTTGTACTTCCAAAGGCAACTCCCCTCTCAAAGTCTTGATTTTGTCGATTTCAGACAGCATAGTCTGCAACTGATACAGCGCTTTCAGTTTTTCCTCAACGCTCAATTCGCTCGGATCTTTTTTTGCTTCTTTAGCCATAAGTCATTATAAATAATTAATTGGATTTGTATTTACGCCGGTCATTATAACCTTCAGCGCAGGAAACTCATCCTTTATAATTGAATAAAATATTTCTTTTGTATACTGTTCACTTTCATAATGCCCGATATCCGCTATTAAAATATCGTTGACATATCCAAAATAATCGTGATACTTCACATCGCCTGTTATGAAGACATCTGCACCACTCGACACAGCTTTGGGCAACAGAAAAGCACCAGAGCCGCCACAAAGGGCAACCGTCTTGATTTTCCGTCCTCTAAAACGGGAGTGTTTTACACACCCCACCCCAAACAGTTTCTTAACCCGACACAAGAAGGCATCTTCATTTTCTTCGGTTTTCAATTCACCCACTACCCCAGCTCCAACCTGGTACCATGTATCCTGAACAGGATAGAAATCGAATGCCGGCTCTTCGTAAGGATGTGCCTGAATCAAAGCCTGAATCACCTTGCGCTTTTGATATGCAGGTAAAATTGTTTCAATACGGATTTCAGTTTCCTGATGCAGTTTACCTTGCTCTCCACAATAAGGATGAGTACCCTTTCCCGCACGGAATGTTCCATTCCCTTCTACATTATAACTGCAAGAGTCATAATTGCCTATTTGCCCGCATCCAGCATCAAACAATGCCTTGCGAACTTCAGCAGCCTTCTCCATAGGAACAAACGTCACCAGTTTGAGCAGCATCCCCTCCTTAGCGTCTAGAACCCGCAAATTCTTCAAGCCTATTTTCTCAGCAATTTTATAGTTAACTCCCTGTGGAGCGTTGTCTAAGTTAGTATGCATTGAAAAAATCACGATATCATGCTTAATGGCTTTCATAATGCAGCGTTCTACATAATCACGCCCTGTAAGCGATTTGTATCCTTTAAATATCAACGGATGATGCGACACAATCAGGTTGCACCCCTTTTCGATTGCTTCGTCCACCACCTCTTCAGTTACGTCTAGACACAACAATGCCCCTGCAGCTTCCGCGTCTGTCAATCCTACTTGCAGTCCGGCATTATCAAATCCGTCTTGCAATGGCAGAGGCGCGAACATCTCAAGGGCACTTACAATTTCCTTAATTTTCATAATCCGCGAAAATTTTATATGCAAAGGTATATATTTTTTCAAATATGAAAAAAAGATAATGTATAAAATCGCACAATCAAGGATATATTTGGCATGTGTTCGGTAAAACACATCCATAATATCAGATTACAGCACCAAAACCTCCAAGTCATCTGGCACATAAACCACTCCGCTAAAACATTGAGAAGCTTCTGCTGCATACTTCACCTTACGCGTTTCCAAGGTTTTATCTTCCGTGTGATATAAAAGCAATGATTTCACGCCCAATCCTTCTGCCAATCTTCCGGCATCGAGTGCTGTACTATGATGTTTTTCGTAGGGCTTGAAACGTTCACGATCCTCATACAGGCAAAATGCTTCGCTCAACAACCAATCTACCCCCTTCACATATTTCTCTGTACGTTCATTATAAGGCTCATCCCCCAAGCAGGCCAACGATACCCCATTGGGCAGGTCAGCACGAAAACCAAATTGCTTTTCTTTAGTAGAGAAAATATCGAAGCACTGCATTTTAATCCCGGCAACTTCAAAGTTTTCACCATCTTCCACTTCGCATAAATGGATACGTTCTCCTAGTTTTGCCACAATCTTTCCTGGCAAAGTCATCCGGCATATCCAATCAATAACTTGAATGGCTTTTTCGTGTGCAAAAACGCGAAACTCTCCTTCATATAACCCCTGCTGCATTCTTTGAGCAATAGTACGTATCACCCAAATCACTCCAAGTATATGATCGGTATGTGCATGAGTCACAAACAGGTCATGCACTGATTCGATAGCAACACCTGCTTTCTCCAACTGCATCAAGATGCCATTTCCACCTCCAGCATCCACCAATAAAGTTTGTTTACACACACCCTCTATTGCAAAACAAGTATTGTAACAACGAGTCACCGCAGCATTTCCTGTACCTAACATCGTTAACTTAAAAGTCTTGTTCTCTTGAATCTTTTCCATAAACTATATCTAAAAAGAATAGCTGCATCTTATATTAAAATAAGATACAGCCATTCCATAATTCTCTTTTTTATTCATAATGTAAAGCCGAGAACAACGGCCTACACCTTATATTAATAAGCACGTGCAAACAATACGCGACGAGCAGAAGGTTTGCCGGTAAGCATATCTACACCTGGAGCAAGGCTTTCTTCATCAGCTTCAAACGGAACGCAACGGATAGTAGCCTTCGTTTCTTCCTTGATACGATCTTCAGTTTCAGGAGTGCCGTCCCAGTGTGCCAAGATAAATCCACCTTTTTCAATCTGCTCCTTGAATTCATCGTAAGTATTTACTTTAACAGTATTTGCCACACGATATTTCAATGCCTTCTGATAGATATTCTCTTGAATTTCTTCCAACAAGTTCTGAACATATTCTTCAATGCCATCACAAGTGCGTGTTTCTTTTTCCAAAGTATCACGACGCATAACCTCCATGGTATTGTTTTCCAAATCACGTCCACCCATAACCAAACGAACAGGCACACCCTTCAATTCATAATCGGCAAACTTAAATCCAGGACGTTTGTTGTCTGCATTATCATATTTCACAGAGATTCCCATCGCACGAAGTTTAGTTACGATACCATCCACCTTTGCATTGATTTGCTGCAACTGTTCATCATTTTTATAAATAGGAACAATAACAACTTGAATAGGAGCCAAATGTGGAGGAAGAACCAAACCGTTATCATCCGAATGAGTCATAATTAACGCTCCCATCAAACGAGTTGAGACACCCCAAGAAGTAGCCCATACATAATCCAACTTGTTATTTTTATCAACAAACTGCACATTGAATGCCTTGGCGAAATTCTGTCCCAAGAAGTGAGATGTACCACACTGCAATGCTTTTCCATCTTGCATCAAGCCCTCAATAGTATAAGTATCCAATGCTCCTGCAAAACGTTCGTTAGCCGATTTCACACCCTTGATGACAGGAACAGCCATATATTTTTCTGCAAAATCGCCATACACATGAAGCATCTTCTGAGCCTCTTCCTCTGCCTCTTGGCGAGTAGCATGAGCAGTATGACCTTCTTGCCACAAGAACTCAGCAGTGCGCAGGAACAAACGAGTACGCATTTCCCAGCGCATTACATTTGCCCACTGATTACACAGGATAGGCAGGTCACGATATGAGTTTATCCAATTCTTATAAGTACTCCAAATAATTGTTTCTGAAGTAGGACGGATTATCAATTCTTCTTCCAATTTAGCGGCAGGATCCACAATAACTCCCGAGCCATCTTCTGCATTTTTCAGACGATAGTGAGTAACCACTGCGCATTCTTTTGCAAAGCCTTCCACGTGTTCTGCTTCACGGCTCAAATATGATTTTGGAATAAGCAGAGGGAAATATGCGTTTACATGTCCCGTAGCCTTGAACATATCGTCCAGGATACGCTGCATTTTCTCCCAAATAGCATATCCGTAAGGTTTAATCACCATACATCCGCGTACTGGTGATTGTTCAGCCAAGTCAGCCTTAACTACCAAATCATTATACCATTGTGAATAGTTTTCACTTCTTTTGGTAAGGTCTTTCAGTTCTTTTGCCATAACTTCTATCTTGTTATATATATATTTTATCTTTTTCGTGGTTGCAAAATTAGTAAAAAAGACGATGCAAGCCTATATTCGTACTACCTTTTTATCATTCTTGATAATCAAAATACCACCAATAAGTATCTCCATACTCTTTCCTCAACCAAGTTTTATCTCTTTTCTGCTCTTTAAGTTCTATCTTCCGCTGCTGATAGCCTGCAAAGCGTTGCATCATGACGGAGTCA
This sequence comes from Phocaeicola sp., assembly GCA_029257865.1. Taxonomy (GTDB): domain Bacteria; phylum Bacteroidota; class Bacteroidia; order Bacteroidales; family Bacteroidaceae; genus Phocaeicola. The sequence goes on along the minus strand of JARIAN010000119.1, from coordinate 33,821 downwards.
TTGACTGCCCATTGCTGATAATCTACATGCTTATCACGATACAACAACACCGCCTCACGATAATAACGAGGCAAATTGTATTGCCCTTCATCATATAAATCGGAAAGTGCCGTCACAAAACCATCCAAATCCTTATCCAGCAGCAAAGCCGACAAATAATATCCGGCAGCCCAATATGTGCCTTCTCCAGAGTAACAGATATTTCGTAAAAACTGCTTTTGGTCACCTCCTACATACATATTGACTCCTATTAAAGAACTTACTGAGTCATTCGTAAAACGTAATTCAGCCAACGAGTCATTCGGAAAGAATAGCCCATCAGAGCCATAATATTGCGGATATTGAAACAGTCTTTCTCCCATTTCTTGAGTTTGGGAAAGAGCGTAGTTTCTTAATGCGGTCAATGTTTGAGTGGCCTGCAACGAACGTTCTCCTACATTCAACACACGCTGATAATCTTGCTTGCGAAGGTAAAACTCCGCTTCCAGCTCATGATGAAAGGCACGGTTTGAATTGCCTATACCTATAGTCATACCGCACAATACCAGCACGATAAAGATATTCCAATTTAATATTGAAAAAACATCAGGTATCCGTTCTTCTACGGCATGAAAGACACGGCTCAATCCCCAAGCAATCAATACAAAGAACATAAGCAACAAAGGGAATAGCCATCCCCACTGTGTATGATATTCAGCCATATACACTCCCCGTCCCACATCAGTCAGCATGCCTAAAATCAAGCAAGAAGGGAAGTAGGCCAAAGCTCTAAGTTCTCCTGCCAATTTCAGAACAGCATTCACTCCATAAGCAATCAAAAGCAACACCAATGTAATAATACAAGCACTGGCAGCCGGTGCATACAAAGTTTTCCCATGAGCCAAAGAATAATGTAATGCTTCCAGCACATAACTTTGGAAGACATACAGATATACAAAACTAAAAGCAGAAAAAAGAAGGCCGCACACCATTGTCTGTATGCGTGCAGCCTTCAAATATGTCATAGAGATTTTTTTACCCATACAGATAATTTACTTCTGACGTTTTAACACCACAGCCGAACGAGCCGGAATATACAATTTCAACCATTCCTTTTTTTCTTTCTTATAAAGAGGGTCAGCGCAAGTAAAGTGCTCTACAGTGTCATCAGCGATACCAAAACCACCGAAATCTTTACTATCAGTATTGAGCACTACCTGATATTTGCCTCTTGGAACCAAGAAACCATAATCGGTAAAGGAACGGGTCGGGCTAAAATTAAACACAAAGACGAAATCCTTTCTGCGATAAGCCAGTACCTGGTCTCCATCGTTGTGCCAAATTTCTACCACATCCGTCTTTTGTATGTTTTTTACGCTGGTCATCAAAGCCACCATTGCCTTATCAAAATCACCCAAATAATGATAACACAACTCTTTATTATCTGCCAAATTCCATTGACGACGAGCATATTTATGAGACCATCCATTACCTTCTCTCGGGAAATCAATCCATTCTGGGTGTCCGAATTCATTACCCATGAAGTTCAAATAACCACCATTAATGGTAGAAACTGTCAATAAGCGTATCATTTTATGCAAAGCAATACCTCGATGAGCACGGTCATTTTCATCGCCAATCTTGAAATGCCAGTACATATCCGAATCAATCAATCGGAAGATGATTGTTTTATCTCCAACCAAAGCCTGGTCGTGGCTTTCACAATAAGAAATGGTCTTTTCATCCTTACGACGGTTAGTAACCTCCCAAAATAAACTTGACGGTTTCCAATCCTCATCTCTCAATTCTTTGATTACCTTAATCCAATAGTCAGGAATATTCATGGCCATACGATAATCAAATCCATAGCCCCCATCGGCTGTTGACGCAGCCAATCCTGGCATACCCGAAACTTCTTCTGCAATAGTGATAGCACGTGAATTAACCTGATGAATCAATTTATTAGCCAAAGTCAAATAGCAAATGGCATTGTCATCCTGGTTTCCATTGTAATAGTCGCCGTAATTACAAAAAGCCTCTCCCAGTCCATGACTATAATACAACATAGAAGTTACCCCATCAAAACGGAATCCATCAAAATGAAACTCCTCCAGCCAATAACGGCAATTGGAGAGCAAGAAATGCAACACTTCATTTTTGCCATAATCAAAGCAAAGAGAATCCCAAGCAGGATGCTCTCTTCTATCTCCCTGATAAAAATACTGACATGGATCACCGGCAAAGTTACCGAGCCCTTCCACTTCATTCTTCACCGCATGCGAATGAACAATATCCATAATCACAGCTATCCCATTCTGATGTGCCGTATCAATCAGCAATTTCAACTCTTCAGGAGTTCCAAAACGAGAAGACGGAGCAAAGAAACTAGATACATGATAACCGAAACTTCCATAATAAGGATGTTCTTGAATAGCCATAATTTGGATACAATTATAACCATCCTCTATCACTCGCGGCAAGATATTCTCTCTAAACTCATTATAAGTACCAACCTTTTCAGCATCTTGCGACATGCCGATATGGCACTCATAAATCATCAAAGGTGTTACATTTGGAATAAATACTTTTTTCTTGAACTTATAAGGTTTGTCCGGACTCCACACCTGCGCACTGAATATTTTAGTATCTTCATCTTGCACTACACGGTTAGTCCATGCTGGAATTCGCTCCCCGCATCCGCCATCCCAATACACTTTCAATTTATAGAGATCGCCATGCTTAATTGCATTTTTAGGCAAATTGATTTCCCAACAATTCCCCTGTCTGGTCTTTTTCAGCCTATAAGCATTTTGTTCTTTCCATTCATTGAAGTCACCTATCAAATAAATAGCAGTGGCATTAGGAGCCCATTCTCTGAACACCCATCCTTTGACTGTCTTGTGCAAGCCAAAATAAAGATGCCCGGAAGCAAAATCTGCCAGGCTCTTTTTTCCTGTCAGTTCCTTTTCTTTATCTAAAGCATGCTGATACCGACCTTCAATAGCAACCCTATACGGAGCCAGCCACGGGTCCTTCTGAATAAGATTCAATGTCTCTTCCATAGTACTTTATTATTTAATGTACACGTACCTTTACTATTACTTTTTTCACACCTTCAGCAGTTATACCTGGAGCATGTCCATCCTCCGGGAAGAAAATGGTAAACATTCCTGGCTTAACAGCAAAATAGTCTTCAGCCAATCCAGAATAGAAAGTAATATCTTTTTCAGCATTATACTCTTCCGTTGGCAAGTCTGTTCGTGGTGTATACCCCATAACCTCTACTCCAGAAAGAGGAATTTGGATATCTATATAGTCATTATGTGTTTCCAGTCTGGCTTCTTCTTTTGTCTTAGGACGTGCTTGTGCAAAATTCACAAACAACTCATTTTCTTTCAGAATCACTTTCCCAATCTCATGTGCATTCAAATCAGTTGCATTTAAAAACTCAACAGCTTGAGCAAATAACGGGTTCAATGAAACATAGTTTCCAATGTTTTCTAATTTATCAATAACCATAATTACACGATTTTAAATTCTATATATCTATACAAAGTTAGACAATTAAAACGGGAAAAATCAAATCCTTTAAAAAAATCTGAACATTAAAGTGTCTTTTCTTCCAATAAACGCCCATATCTGAATACCCCTTTTCGGATAATCTTCCCTTGAGCATCTTTTTCTACAAAATCTCCATTCTTTTGCCCATCTTTAAAGGTTCCTTCAAAAGAGATGCCATCTGCAGTCACCAAGGTTCCTTTTCCATTTTCTTTTCCTCTGGCAAATTCACCCGTATATACTGAGCCATCATTCATGTGCAGCACTCCATGTCCATGAACCATATTGTCCAGCCACTCACCTTGATATTCATCACCATTAGCCCATTTGTAGAAACCCTGTCCCGAACGTTGGTTTTTCTTCCATTCACCATCATAAATAGCCCCACTTTCCCATGTGAACACACCATGGCCTTCCTGCCATCCATTTTTGAAATCTCCTACATATTTATCACCATTCGGATAAAGATAAATGCCCTTTCCTGTACGTTCACCTTGTTCATAATCTCCTTCATAGCGTTCGCCATTCTGAAAGAAATACAAGCCTTTACCATGCTGCACATCCGCCAACCAGTCTCCCTGATACTTATCTCCATTCACATAAAAGAAAGTACCTTTGCCCTGTCGTTGTCCAGCCTGCCATTCACCTTCATACTTAGAGCCATCCTCCCAAACCATGACCCCATGGCCATCTTTCAGGTCTTCTTTCCATTCACCTTCATATTTGGCTCCACCTTTCCAAGTATAAACGCCTTGTCCGTTACGCATGTTATGATGCCACGAACCAGTATAGCAGTCACCATTATAATAATGCATCACGCCTTCACCCTCTTGGTAATTCACCAGCCACAATCCTTCATAGCGGTTATTATTCATAAAATAATACACCCCTTTCCCATTGCGTTGGTCCTGATACCATTCTCCTATATAGCGTTCTCCATTACTGATAGTATACACACCTTGTCCATTACGCTTTCCTTTTACATATTCACCTTCGTACACATCACCATTTTTGAAAACGGTTCGTCCTTTTCCTTCCGGCCGCCGTCTTTTCAGCTCGCCAACATATTCAGCCCCGTTTTTGAATTTGTAATACCCCACCGACAACTGAGCCGAAAGTGTATTCCAAGCACAGGTAGTAAGAAAGCAACATAAAAGTCCTTTATATTTATTCATGTTTATTATTTCTAGTTTTTAAATGTTTTTGCCTACCACAATCTCCAGCATCCTTTCTTTAACAAGGTAGGTCTGGGCCAAGCGACATATATCTTCGGGTGTCGTTTCACGAATCGCTTCAATTGACCTGTTAAAAAAGTCATCCGACAATCCTGAAATTTCAGTATAAATCCAAGCATCCGACAATGAGATTGCACTCTCATACGAGCGGCATACATCGCCGAGCATATAATTCCGAACCATCTCCAACTCCTGTTCCGATGGTTTTTCATTACATAACAAATCAATTTCCTTGTATACCTCCGATATGATTGATTCTACATATTCATTGGCAGCTTCTGTACTTATCAGCATCACCCCAGTTCCAGGATAAGAAACCAATCCAGAGCCAATACTATATGTATATCCCTTATCCTCACGAATATTCGACATCAGTCTGCTTCCAAAATATCCGCCAAAGAGAGTCGCCATCACTCTCAATTTCAAATAATCCGAATGATTCCAATCCGGCATAAGAATGCCCATTCTAAGCGAACTCTGCAGTGCATCTTCCTTTTCCACGAAAACACGCTTTTTCTCTGTTTGCTGTACCGAATAATCTTGTTGTTTCACTATGCAACTTGTATCCCCCCATGGAGCATCGCCAAAATGAGTATGGATACACTTTATGATTTCAGGAGTGATTTTCCCTGAAACATATCCCGACACATTTGAAGAGTGATAATGTTTCCGATAAAAACTCTGTAGCAGTCCTGTGTTCATCCGGTCATAATCATCCAATTCAGCATAACGCCCCAACGGATGAGCTTTTCCAAAGAGTTCCCGATTCAATGCTTTTCGAGCCATTACATCCACCCGTTCAGCATTCACACGAAACTGTTGCTTGTTGACAGCCGTCACTACCGACAATTCTTTTTCAGGAAAGACCGGTTCTTTGAGCATCGATGCCAAGATTTCTATTGTCTGAGGAAAGAACTTTCCCATTGAATACAATGTCACAAAACCATAATTGACCGACGAAGACAAATCGAGCCACGCTCCATAATAATCCAGTTTTTCCGCTATCTCAGCCGACGAGAAACGCAATGTACCTTCTCTCAGCATGCGGTTTGTGAACATCGCCTGCAGCGGACAGTCTTGGTCCCACTGCCCTCCTTTTATCAAGATATCAAAACGTACCACATCCTCCGTTCCGGCATTGATGATGTTTAATGGCATACCATTACGCATCATGGTTCGTTCCGGCTGTTGGATGCTGAAATCCGACATCGGTTTGATAGCAGGAGATACGGTTCTGTCCAAAATCATACGTTTTCCTCCTTTCTAGTCTGAAGAAAATGTTCGGCTCGCTGCAAATCTTCGGGAGTATCAATTCCAATTGTTTCCACATTGCTGATACCTACCTTAATGCGGAAACCGTTTTCCAGCCAGCGCAACTGCTCTAAAGACTCAGCCAACTCTAACGAAGACTGTGGCAGTGCAGTAATCTGCTTCAAGACATCTGCACGATAAGCATATAGTCCGATGTGTTTATAATAGGTATGTCCGTCCAACCACTCTTGTTTGTCGCGGTTACGCTGATAAGGAATAATTGAACGGCTAAAATATAATGCATTCATCTTACTGTCTACCACCACCTTTGGAGAATTGATATTCTCAAGAGCCACGAACCCGTCGGCTGCCGTAAAAGGCTTTACCAATGTTGCGATATCAGTCTTTTCATCTTCAAAGCAACGCTTCACTGCTTCCAGCTGAGACGGTTGGATAAAAGGTTCATCGCCTTGAATGTTTACTACCACATCAAATCCCTCACCTATTTTAGTAAAGGCTTCATAGCATCTGTCGGTACCGCTTCTATGTGCTATAGAAGTCATCACCACCTTTCCACCAAAAGCCAACACAGCTTTTTCGATGCGCTCATCGTCAGTAGCCACATAGGCTTCATCAAGCACACCATTCACTTGTTCATAGACTCTCTGAATAACTGTTTTTCCTCCTAACATTGCCAAAGGCTTGGCAGGAAAACGTGTAGAAGCATATCTTGCAGGAATAATTCCAATAAATTTCATTACATTCTATATTTATATTAACACGCAAATTTATAAAAAAAATCTATTTTTGCAGCTTAATTCTTGTAAATATGAATAGATTGCATCAATATCTTATCTGCTTAGGCTCTAACGAAATGCCTGAAACGCATCTGTCTAATGCCCAGTCTGCCATCCGTCAGATTGCCTCTTGCCTGAGATGGGGAGAAACTCTTGTCACCCCTGCCGAAGGAAACATTCAAGCTGCTCCATATCACAACTGCGCCGCCTTACTCTGCTCCACAATGGAAGCAGACACACTAAACCGTTTTTTCAAGGAAGTGGAAAAAGAAAATGGCAGAACCTCGATGAGCAAGACAACTGGAGTCGTTCCATTAGACATTGACATTCTAAGCGTTGACCAGCGCATCACGAGACCTGCCGATTTCAATAAAAGTTATGTACAAAAAACATTGAAGCATCTACTGTCGGAAAAAGAACTCAAAACTTTATATATCCCAACCTAGTATATCTCACCCCGTTGGTTTCGTAGTGCCTCATAACTTTGGCCGATTTTAAATGAAGTTCTTGCTGCACCTGTATTCTTTTCGACCTGCAATGAAGCATGTTAGGCGACAGACTTTGCCCGGCTGCTTTTACCAGAAAAGTAAACCGGTTCCCGTCACGGTCGGCAGCCAGCACATTCTGGTCTACATAAAAGTCCGGTTTATAGAAATCCACCTGCCAACGCACATTAAGCACAGTAAGCACCAAATCATCCAGTTTCTCTCCGTCCTTTCCTACAAAGTCACTCACCGAACTGATTCTTCTCTTTTGGACAGTAAGTTCAAAATTAATATTGACAAAATATTTAGCCAGTTGAATCAACCCCTCGTTTCTTCGATTATTCAAGGTTTCCTTGTTGGCCAACCACATTACATACGAAGGGTCTACATAATAGACTTCCGCCATTCGCTTTCCACGATACTTTCCAAACGTCATGACATCATCCGAAGCACCGTAAGTCTTTTCAAAAAAAGCAGGCGGCATTATATCCAGTTTCACGTTGCAATAGAGCAACATCTGCATCGCTCTTTCTAAAGCAGTTTCCAATCCCACCGCCAAGGTGCGCACATACACCAAAGCTGAATTCGGAAAAAATCTCCAGAACCCACAATAGGGTCTAGATGGAGTAGGAAGACTGATGGCATAAATCCCCATGCCATCAGTCCTGCTCCGGTTAAAACCTTCTAAGCTCGCAGCTACTCTCTCCGCCAGCTCGGGAGAATATTGGTAAAGAGTCAGATCGCATGTCATAAAGCCTCCTTTCTTCTATCTTTGTTATTTTCACAAGATAGTAAAAAATTGACAAAATACCATCTGCTTGCTTATTTTTTTACTCAATAACGTCTTTTTTATTGAAAAAACACATCATCCAGGCGACTATTGTTCTCTTCTTCTATTTCTGTCAGTTTGTCTTTGCAAGGGTCGAAATCTTCAGGAATTTCAAATTTTTCATCTTGCGAATATCCCAAACTCTTGTCGGCATAGACTTTCTGCATAAACAAGCCCCATACCGGAAGAGCCATCGAAGCCCCCTGTCCATCACGCATGGTATCAAAATGAATATCGCGCTCTTCACCACCTACCCAACAGCCTGATACCAGCGAAGGGGTGAATCCCATGAACCATCCATCCGAGTTGCGGTTGGTTGTTCCGGTCTTTCCTCCCATATCAGCTTTGATATGATACAGACGGCGTACACGTCCACCAGTACCCTCATTTATTACAGCACGCAGCATTACCAACATCTTATACGCACTCGATTCGCTGATTACTTCCGAAACCTGAGGTGCAAAAGTGGCAATTACATTTCCTTCATTATCTTCTATATGAGAAACAAACAAAGGAGCTGTGCGGATACCTCTGTTGGCAAAAGCCGTATAGGCACTCACCATTTCACCTACCGATATTTCACAAGGACCCAAGCATAAAGAAACCGTAGGCTGTATATCCTTATTCAGCACCCCGAACGAATGAATCAATCTAGTCAAAGCATACGGATTTAATTTACTCATCAAATAGGCCGAAATCCAGTTGTTCGAGTTTGACAATCCCCATTTCAATGTTACTATTTCACCATAATGCGATCTGGAACTATTTCGTGGTGACCATGCCTTACCGTTTTCATCAAACAAAGTCTGCTCCACATTTCTCACCTCATCACATGGTGAAAAGCCATTTTCCATAGCCAATGCATATAAATAAGGTTTTATAGTAGAACCTACCTGACGACGGCCCACCATTGCCATATCATATTGGAAATAGTTATAATTCGGTCCGCCTACATATGCCTTGACATATCCAGTAATCGGATCCATTGACATAAATCCGGCTCTGATGAAATGTTTGTAATACTTGATAGAATCCAGCGGAGTCATAATCGTATCCTTTTCACCTTCCCAAGAGAACACCGACATTTCTCGTTTAGTATTGAAAGCCTTCATGATTTCAGCTTCGTTATACCCGGCAGCCTTCATCACACGATAGCGCTCCGACTGATGTACCGAACGATTCAAAATAGTCTTGACTTCCTCAGCTGTCAGTTCTCGAGTATAAGGAGCAGTGGCACGACCTTGCTTTTCCTTAAAGAAACGAGGCTGCAAATATTTAGCCACGTGTTCGTAGATAGCATCCTCCGCATATTTCTGCATACGAGAATCGATGGTAGTGTAAATCTTCAACCCATCGGTGTAAAGATTATAGTTGGAACCATCTTTTTTCTTATTCTTGCGGCACCATCCAAATAGCGGATTAGTTTCCCAAGCCAACGAATCCTCATAATACTTCTGCATCTGCCAGCCGCGGTAGTTAGACTTCACTGGCTTTTTAGCATTCATCACACCTCTCAAGTACTCACGGAAATATGTAGCCAATCCGTCTTTGTGGTCTACCGGCTGAAACTTTAAAGTAAGTGGCAAAGCCTGTAATGAATCACATTCTGCAGCCGAGATATATCCAGCCTTTCTCATCTGGTCGAGCACCGTATTTCTTCTTCCTCTAGAGCGTTCGTTGAAACGGCGTGGATTGTAAAGCGAAGGATTTTTACACATACCAATCAAAGTAGCTGCCTCTTCAATTGACAGATTCTTTGGTTCTTTTGCAAAATAAGTCTTGGCTGCCGTTTTGATACCAACCGCATTGTTCAAAAAGTCAAACTTATTCAGATACATTGTGAGGATTTCTTCCTTCGTGTAATATTTTTCCAGTTTTACGGCAATCACCCATTCGATAGGTTTTTGCAGCAGACGCTCCAACATATTGTCGGCTGTAGGCGAATAGAACTGCTTTGCCAACTGCTGCGTAATGGTACTTCCTCCTCCGGCATGTTTCTGCATCAGGATGCCTCGTTTCACCACCGCACGCAAGAATGCACGTGCATCAATACCTGAATGTTCGCTGAAACGCACATCCTCTGTAGCAACCAGTGCATTGACCAAATGTGCCGACAAGTCTTCATAACCTACATATACTCGGTTTTCTTTACTATACGACCAAGTTCCCAGCAACTTTCCATCATCGGAAATAATCTGAGTCGCAAATTTCAAATTAGGATTCTCCAGTTCTTCCACTGGCGGCACATAGCCAATCCACCCTTCAGCAATCGCCATAAATACCGCCGATACCGAAAGTAATCCTAAAAGGACCAGCGACCACAACAGATACAAAATTTTTTTTCTCATACAATTATTGAAAACTGTTTCTCAACGTTAATTATAAATTTATCCAAAAAATCTCCATTACTACATGACACACATGATAAAATAGAGTGCAAAATTATAGAAAAAACAGCATTAAATGCTAATTTATAGACATATAAAGATAGGGAATCTAATCATTTATCCCTATTGCGTTCCGTTTCTAGAGTAAACTCTTGATGGTCATACTCCTGTCCGGCATCATTGCATACTGCCACACGGATAGTAGCAGTACCTGTCTTCAGACGCCTTCCGGCAGAGATAGTAGCCGTGTACTTGATACCGTCTCCCGGAAGAATCTGCTCCACCTGAACCGACGGGGAGATATTCAGATGCTTCATTCCAGATACTTCCGTCACACTTGGCACTACATTATATACAGGCTCCCCACCTACATTGATCACTTCAAAAATGACTTTAGAATCTTCTTCAGAATTAATTTTCTGATTACGGTCGGCATCTATAAATCGAATATTACGGATATGCAAGGATGAGGCTACATACTCAGTTCCTGGCAGCGGCAGGTCTTTCAGCTTTCCCTCCATTTCCTCCCCTTTGGGAGTTCTTGGAGTGGTCATCGCAACCCCGATGGCTACTCCAGCCAACGTTCCCACCACACTACCTATGGCACTTCCCCTGTAAGCTCCATGCCACCCGTGACGAGAATCGCCCACCAAGCCACCGATAGCACTTCCCACATTGCTACCAATGGCCGCACCTCCAATAACTGCCCCGGCTTGTCCCGGACTAGTAGATGCACATCCGCCATTTAGCAAAGCTATCACCAAAGTTCCCCACACATACCTTCTCATCTGTTTTCCGGTTTAATGTCTTTTTCCATATTTAGCCTTCACTTCGGGAAGAGCTTTTTGCAAATCACTTACTCGCCGTGCATCACTAGGGTGCGTACTCATGATTTCCAGAACCTTCCCTCCAGACGAAGCCGACATCTTCCTCCAGAAATTGACAGATACATCCGGGTTATACCCTGCTATTGTCATTAGAATCAGTCCCATGTAGTCGGCTTCCGATTCATGCTTACGCGAGAAAGGCAACATCATGCCATACTGCGCACCCACTCCGTAAACGGTATTGGCAATAGCTTGAATCCTGGAATCTTTCTGAGATAAGGATTGTCCTAGCACCTGAGCGCCATACTGCGCCAACATTTGCTGGCTTATACGTTCATTGCTATGCTTAGCCACAGCATGAGCTACTTCATGCCCCAACACGACTGCCAGTTCATCGTCTGAAGACACCAGTTTCATCAGTCCTTCATAAACTACAATCTTCCCCCCAGGCATACAAAAAGCATTCACTTCATTACTTTGTACCAAATTAAATTCCCAGGAAAACTCCTTTACCTGAGCAGCCAACCCAGCACTTCGCAAGTATTGTTCTGTAGCAGCAGCTATTCTGCGCCCTACTCTACTTACCATAGCCGACCCTGCTGCATTATTCGATTTATGAGCCGTTTTGATATAACTATTATATTGAGTAAGACTCAATGACAAAACCTCCTGATCGGATACCAGTAGCAGTTGTTGGCGTCCGGTAATAGGTACTGAGCCACATCCTGACAGCATCATTAAAGCTGTAGACCATAAAATTATTTGCTTTTTCATCTTTTTCTATATTTACTATCTTACAAACTTACATAAATTCCTTGAAAAGGACGAATAAAAAGACAAAATGTCCTCAAACAAATGCTAGAACAATCTCTTTTCATCACCTTACTTATTACCGTTTTGCTCTTTACATGTTGTAAAGCAACTAAAATCTTATTAATTTTGCAGCCTATAAAGATCGTTTTCAGATAAAAACCAATGAAGAGAATCAATTTACATTCAGCCAATGATGTTTTATTCATCACCTGGTCTACACGAGGACCTTGTACTTCTTTACACTAACCCTCAAGCAAGTCTATTCTGACTTGCCATCAAATTTTTCAGTTCATTTTTTCATACATTTTTAAAGTTTTTTCCTCAAGAATTATCTCTTGAAATGGAACGGCTGATGTCAGATCCTGCTTTCAAAGGAACTGAATGGTAGTGTGCGCCTGTATGAAAAGAAAATGACTGTTTATTTTCACTATTTATTACTCTTAAAAAATATGGAATATAAAAATCACGTAAAATCTTTATTAAAACTTGGAATACCTATTATTATCGGACAATTGGGCAGCATCATCACTGGATTAGCAGATACCGTAATGGTAGGACAACATAGCACAGCCGAATTGGCTGCCGCTTCTTTTGTAAACAATGTTATCAACTCCTTTATCATTTTAGGAACAGGATTTTCATTTAATTTCACACCGGTCATCGGAGAGAATCTGGCAGTCAACAAAAGAATAGCTATCGGAGGATGGCTGAAAAACAGTTTAGTAGCCAATCTTACCACAACTTTTATTATCTTGCTTGTCTTAGGAGGAATCTACGGAAACCTAACCCTTCTTCGACAACCGGAAGAACTTATGCCACTCATCAGACCCTATTATCTGATATCCATGAGTTCTATCCTATTCGTCATGATGGCCAACTCTTTCCGCCAATTTGTTGAAGGTATCATGGATGCATCTATTTCCATGTGGATTTTAATGATAGGAAATTTGTTGAATATTATTGGCAACTACATTCTTATCTATGGGAAATTCGGAATGCCTGAATTTGGACTCTTTGGGGCAGGAATCAGTACCTTAATTTCACGCATCATTATCCTTGCTTTATTTGTGACTGTATTTACTAGACGCAAACAATACCTTGCTTTTCAAAAAGGCTTCATCGCAACAAAAGTTAAGAAAGCATATTGGAAAAAACTAAACATCATAGGTTGGCCAATTGCATTTCAACAAGGCATTGAAGCAGCTACTTTCTGTATTACTACTATTATGATTGGATGGATTGGAGGCCTAGAGCTAGCTGCACATCAAGTAGCAATTGCCATCTCCACCATCAGTTTTACCATCTATCTAGGGCTCGGTTCGGCAGTAGCCATCCGCACCAGTGTATATAAAGGAATGAAAGACTGGCACAATGTACGTAAAGTAACACTTACCGGAGTAATGATAGCCGTTGTTACCTCTACCGTTATCAGCCTTATCTTGCTGAGCTGCTTTAATACCATCGGCTCTCTGTTTACCGACGATGCTTCTGTATGTGACATTGTGGCCATTTTGATTCCTATTCTAATGATTTACCAGTTTGGCGACAGTATTCAGATTGTGTTGGCTAATGCTTTACGCGGACTAAGCGATGTAAAATCCATCATGTGGATTTCTTTGATTGCCTATTTCGGAGTTGCTCTTCCTGCAGGATATAATATCGCTTTCAATTTGGGACAAGGGATTGCTGGAGTTTGGCTCTCCTATCCTATTGGCTTCACTTGCGCAGTTGCCTTTCTTGGATGGCGTTCCTATATCGTCATGCGCACAAATTAAAAAAGTAAACCTTCCGAATTAATTGAATTTATTCGGAAGGTTTACTTTTTTGTATAATTATATAAACATGACTTATAACCGGTAAGCCGTTAAACCTGTAAGTTGAAAAATTTGTGTTGGTCGATTTGTTTTACCCGGATAATTCTGAAGATGAACAGAACCGCCATGAGCTATCACATTAAACGATTTCAATCCATACCCTCCATCATCCGAATTTGTTATATAAACTTTAACAACAAGACCATTCACCACTTCACAACCCCAAAGAGTCAATTCATGACTGTCTACTGCCAAAGATGAAATACCATTAGAGAGTAACTTTATCACCAATCTGGAAAAATCTTTATGCATATCAGGGTTATACTGACCGTTATTTGTTTCCCAACCATAGTATGCTCCATAACTTCTCACATACTCACTGCCTAGAAAAGCAGATTCTTTATCCGGGGGAAGAACGCCTTTAAAATATCCTCCGTAGACTACCTTTCCTGGTTTAGTAGGATGCGATCCATTGCTCGACCCCCAATGATCACCACCTCCTTCCATAAACCAACGAACCGCCTTATCTGTTGTATGCATCCTGTCCAACCAGGAATCATAAAACACTTCAAAGATATGCAAGTTATATACCCCTTTTTTCCCTTTTCCAAAAGGCACTGACTCCGGCAAGATATTCCCCTGTTCTTTAAAATCTTCTAGCCACCATTGTAGCATATTAGAAGCTGCTGCAGCCCAACAAAGCAATCCGTCATGGTTAACCTGACCATTACCTACCTTATTCACATCATGCCATCCGGAAGCCTTAGAAACATGCTTGCAGAAAAGCATTCCGTTTAAGATATTTCCATTTTCATCCACAGGATCTTTAGGCAAAGCTTGAATCACTATCTTCTGACTAACTTCACCATCTTTCTTTGCATAAAATTGATATTCTCCACTACGACTAGTAGTAAAGGTTTTATTTGTCAACTCTTCAGAATCAAAGAATCCTCCTCTAAACCAATACACAGTCGCCTTTGAAGTGACATCCACTCCTCCTTGTTCCACTACAAAAGCTACGGCATCTTCATCATCCGCCAATAAGGTATTTTTCCCGTCCTTGGTCTTCAAGACAATCGGTCCAGTAGCATCCACTTCTCCTGATATTTCAACAGAAGATTCAACTGCCAGTGTTGTTCCAATAACAAACGGCACTTCTTTATCAAATACAGTTTCTGAAAACGTATTCTTTTCATTGCCTTTCATATATCCTTCAGCAACAACTTGCAGGTTTTTCTTTCCATCCTGCATGGGCACTCCCCACACATAAATATAACCATCCCCGCTGTTTCCACTATTCTTTACTTCATAAGGTTCACAAGAAACTTCATGTGTTTCACTACCCTTCATCGGTATCCATGCAGGAAAACTCTTTTGCGATAATTTATTTAATGATGAATGATCCGACAAATCATAATATCCTTCAAAAGACATGGCATCTGTATGAAACTCCAATTTATTCACTACCAGGTTAGAAGGAGATTTACACGATGCTATGCGATGTTCCATTACCATCCCTTTAGGATGAAGGTCAATAGTAACATTTGTCTGTTCGTTATCTCCTACTACAAAATGGCCATCCGCATCAGTGGGTACAACTATCCAATCAGAAAGATAGGGCTGACTTACTGCCAAAGTACTTCTTTTATTTCCAGCCTGAAACTTCACAGGGCGTGAAAAAGAAACTCTTTCACTCTCCTCATTCCACTCGCCTCCTACCAGCAACATCATCTCCCATTTAGTAGAAGGAGAAGCTTCTACTCCTTCCATTGGAACATTCAACCCTGCCAGTTCAAGTTGACTGGAATTCTCACTCGATAAATTCATTTCACACGGAAGTACCATTACATTTTTTAATGCACTGCTCCTCAACAAAACAACGACCTGTGTATTCCCCGAAAATTCATACATAGGATGATGTCCCTCTCCCTCATCTCCCGGTTGCTTGATAACAGCCTTTAATTGGAGAGACAGTTTCAAGAGTTGTGATCCCTCTGTTCCGCTACTGTTCTCTTTTTCCGAATGAAACCCCGTTTCATCTTTTGCACACGACTGGAGTAACATGAGTGATACTCCCACACATAAAAATGTAGTCTTAAAATAATTCATAAATCAAGTCTGTTAATCTATCTTCTATTCATTAATTTAACAAGACAAAGATACAATTCCTCTTCTATTTGTCCACCTTATTCCCTTCTTTTTCTTTTTTCTGCTTCCTCAACTAAGCGCAAAAGCAAACATTCTTCGCTTATATAAGCATAAATTTTGGTATCTTTGCATCATAAAATTACAGAAATAAAGCACTAAAAAACATGTACATCACTGCTGCCATCTATCTATTTCTTCTCCTGCTTAGTCTGTACCTGATATTCAACCGCAACAGAATAGTAGGTGCCATGGGCGAAAAGAAGGTTTCTTTTCTGATGCGTCGATTAAACAATCATTACAAAATATACAATGACCTCCTTGTCAAGACTCCGAACGGGAGTATCCAAATAGACCATGTAGTTGTTTCCATTTACGGAGTCTTTGTTATAGAAACCAAGAATCATAAGGGATGGATATTCGGCAGCGAGAACAGTTTCAAGTGGACACAAAGCCTGTATGGCAACAAGTATGAGTTGTATAATCCGATTTGGCAAAACCAATCGCACATCAATACGTTAAGAAAAATATTACCCAATTTCTCTTCAGACCAGTTTATATCCATCATTGTATTTCCTAGAAAAACCAAGCTAAAAGTCCAAGGAAAGCGCAAAAACAACGTAGTATCCTTTTATCGTCTAGTCCCTAAAATTCGTTCTTATAAGGAAACAATCTTGACAGAAAGACAAGTAAATGAGATTTGCAAAAGACTAGAACCATTTGTTTCTTATACCAGAAAAGAGAAGAAAGAGCATGTAAAGTTTGTTAAAGAAAAAGCACGCAAAAGCGATGCTTTAAGAAAAGCCGGCATCTGCCCTTTATGTGGCGGGGAGCTGATAAAGAGAGAAGGTCAATATGGTACTTTTTATGGTTGCTCCAACTTCCCTAAATGCAAGTTTACTACCAAATAAAAGAAACTTAATCTAGTAATTTTTCTTTAATGATTTATCTTTCCAATAAATCTGTCAGACAGACCTGTTGGAAAATAAGTTGTGCCCCACTTCCTTCATAAACAATACCAATCGTATCATCGTTAATCGAGGTAATGCAAGAATATCCCAAGCCACCCCATTCATCCAACATAAGCCAATACTTTTTCGGCCAAGAAATTCCGTTGTCAAAGCTCAGTTTCAATGTCAACTTATTACGGGCATCATAAGAATTGGGATTAAAGAACGCCAGCAAAGTCTTTTCCTTTCCATTCTTATCATGATAAATATGTTTGTGAATAGAAGCCATGCAAGTAGGCTCCGTCAGCGTATTATGAGAAGTAACATGTTCCTTCCAAGTTTCTCCCAAGTCCGAAGTGATACAAATACGCCTTCCGTTAGCCTCTCGATTATTCCAGTTCCTATTATCTCTCATATTCAGCATGATATCACCATTATCTAACTGTACAGCCATACACTCCGTAGTATTCGAATAAGCAGGATTACTTGTCTTCCATGTTTTCCCACCATCTTTACTGTAGGTAATATTAGAGAAAGGCAATCCGTTTTCATCTCTTCCCTGTGAAGGAAACACCAATGTGCCATCCTTTAAAGTAATACCATGTCCCGGTGCCGGTGCATATAGCCACCATTCCTTTTTCTTTGTTGTCGGAGTAATGTTTACCGGCTCGCTCCATGTTTTGCCATCGTCTGTACTTTTGGTAATCAAGAACTGTGAAGTTTCTTTCACACCCAATCCAGGCTGAGACCCTTTCTTTATCCATTGGTGAATCCATTTTGTACTATCTTCCGTAAGTTCTTCTGTCCATTTTCCTGTCTCTCCATCAAGAACTCCATGCATCCATAATCCTGCCACATAAATTGTACCAGTTCTCTCATCACACAAAATGCAAGGGTCACTCACTCCATTATACTTTTCCGGTAAATTACCCCATTCTTTCATATCCAGGATACGCTGCATTGGTTGCCATGTCATTCCACCGTCTTCACTACGATTCAATGCGATATCAATATCGCCCTGCAGATCACGCGAAGAATCCCACCTTGCATCATATATAGCAAGAAGAGTCCCTTTAGTTGAAGTGGTAAGCCCTGGTATTCTACTGGTATTCACTCCGTCTTGTTTCATTTTTCTCAACGGCACAGCCACTCGCAGTCCTTCAGAAAAAGTAACATCTAAATATTTGTTTAACTCATTATTAAAAGACACTTCCGTGCAATTGAAATTCACTCTTCCTGAAAAAGGCACATTTTTTTTCATTTTCACAGCAAAAGCCCAATAGCAAGTATCTGACTTCATCGGAATATTCAATCTCAAATATCCTTCTTCACTGCTCACATCCGAAACAGCCAACAATTTATTTTTGTCTACTCTTCCTTTAGAGTTACATTCATACAAAGCCAATTCTTCTATATCCGATAAGCAGTTTGTTCCATGAAACGAATAAGACAATCCGGTCAGTCGTCGACTTTCTTCCTTATCCTTAATTGCCTGTATATATCCGACCGGATTATTACTTTCCCCTAACAATACAGGCAAGATTGCACGATTAAACTTCACATCCACATCTGCAGCATTGAACACAGATACATGACACAGACTTAAAAATAGCAATTTAAATTTCATACGTAAATATTAAGTACTCTACTTATGTTGTAGAATCGGTTTTTATAAAAGTTGATATTACAAATTTAACCTAAATTCCGAAAACTATCTCGACTCTCGTGTTATAAATGGATATTTTGTAAAAATCTCTAATCTCAATATTCCATATATAACATGAGAGTCTGTTTGATATTTTTAAGCATATCTTCCTTACCTCATAAAGCGACTTGAGATGATGGAATAATCGAAACATGCTGCTATAGCATATGCCTAAACAAACAGTCCGATTTGTACATTTATCCAATTTTATGCATTACTGATATCCAGTGTATCTAAACTAATTTAGTGAACCTAACCACCTGTTCATTGGCAATCTGATAAAATCCAGACGCCAAGGCTATCTGGCACTTCAGGAAAAAGATGATGAAACTCAAGAAGCCATCATACCTTTACATGCAAACATCAGGGGAGCACAAACTTACAAGTAACATATCATACTAATTTTAAAAACGGCACATCAATGGAAAAAATCCTATCAGAACGCAGAAACATGCGACTGCCCAGAATGACACGCACATGGCAGAATTTAATGGAAGTGTACAAAACCAATTCAATCTCTCTGACAGACGTATTACGTCTACTCATTCAGGGAGAGAACGATATGCATAACTCCAACCCAATAAACCGGTTTATAAAAAACGCACGCTTCCGCTATACGGTTACGTTAATTGAGATAGCTACCGACTCGACACGAGGTATAAAACAGTCACTTCTTAATGAAGTTGCCACATGTGATTATATCACACACAGGTATCCAATCATCATTACAGGAGAAACCGGCACAGGAAAGAGCTGGGCGGCTTCGGCTCTAGGTCATCATCCCGACTATGTGGATACAAAAGCGATCTGTGGCAAACTGGTTTTAAACGTTGGACAGCAATGCATCTGCTACTGATGCCATATTAAATCGTTTCATCAATACAGCAACGAGATTTACCTTAAAAGGAGATAGTTTAAAAAGAAAATATCAACATTACCGTGTCAGAACTGTAACAGCATCGCCGTTTTTTGCTGTTACAGCCTGCTCCGTTTTTTACAGCTATGTATTTTAATATTATACATGCCCCTTTTGTTGTAATGAAATTATAATTTAGTGCAAATTACGACCATTCATCATCTATATCATCTGAATGTAAAGGTGTTGAAGTGTAATTAGTGATATTTCCTATTATTGTGTTTAGAGCATCAATCAATGTATCGGCTTTATTTTCTATAAAAATATTTTCTTGAACATCCACAAATCTGATTAAAGACTGTAAATCAGCATTATCTCCTAAAGCTATAGCAAACTTATCTGCATCATTAAATGTCTGTAAATTACGTAATTTAATTATTCCCTCATCATAGTCATCGGTTGGACAGCCATCACTAAGAAGTACTATGGCAATATTCTCATTATTAGCTGGATATGTACTTATATTTTTTGCCAACTCACAGCACGCTTTACCTAAAGAGGTCATTCCGCTTGCGGTTAATGGCTTCCAAGTAAAATCTAAAATATTAATAGGCTTATCATGCATCCAAGTAACATCCCTTGCAAAGGATAAGACGACAATATCAATGTTTTTGCCGTTAAATGCCTTTTCCTGTAAATCAATAATAATATTTTCCATTGAATCATTCAACGCACTGATTTTTGAGCCATCCATGCTACCAGATGTATCAAGTAAAATATAAAGTCTCATTATTTTATAAATGCAATAAAGTTTAATAGTAAAGACATGATGATTGCTATAAAGCAAAATGTAAGTAACTTCTTAAAACTGGTAATTTCTCCTTTTAGGGCATTTATTGTATTATAAAGATTTTTTTCTTTAGAATCAAACTGTGTCTTTAATTCTGATATTGAAGAAAACAACGCCCTGAGTGTTGTATCAACAGTATTAAATCGTTCCGACAAATTATCAGCAGCTTTAATATGCCCTTCACGAAGAGATTTTAAATTACTGACAATTTCATCATGTTGATTCTTTTGATTTGTACCAATAACTTCTATTTTTGATTTTAAAATAGTTGTTTCGGATTTTATTATACTTTCAATATTATCTACTTTACTTACAACGGTTTTGATTTTCTCTTCATAACCATCAATAATACTTTTAAGCTCATCCTTTAATGAAGTAAAAGATAAAATATGCTGTTCTACAGACGCTTTGAAATCATCTGCAATATTTTTAAGCATAACCTTTAAGTCAGACGTAAAAGCAGTATTAGAATTTCGGAAACTGTCCTGAATTTCTTTCGTACACGATTTTAAGTTTGAAAGGGTAGAAGATATGCCATCTAGTTCAAGTTTGACCTTTTCATTAAACTTGGATATGGATTGATCAACTTCATTGTCAAGTTTTCCTATGCTATTATGTACTGAATTCTCAATAGTATTGACAGTATTGTTACATGACTTTTCAAATGAAGACTGAATTTTTTCCGCAACTGCATCAAGTGTATCCACTTTTTTACTTATGCTCTTAAATACAGAATCAATCTTTATTTTGAGTGTTTCATCAATAGAGTCAACATTCTCTTTTATAGCATTATAAACTTTGTTTAATTCAGAAGAAACCTCCTTAAACTCCACCGTTAATGCGTGAAGTTGTGCTTTTGTACCTTCATATGCATTTACAGTATTAGTAACTTGTTGTCTTGCAGATTCAACATTCTGAAGACTTTGCTCTAAGTTGTTGAGCATTTTAAGAATATCTTGTGCTTCCATATTGGGAATTTATTTTATATACTTATTTGTGAATATATCCATCCATGAATTGTGATAACCTAACTCTGCTATAATCTCTAAATCATCAAGATGTTTTATATCTTCGTCGATTGCTAAATTTCGATTGTGAATATTAAGATTTGTCTTAAACTGAGAAATACAACTGGCGAAGTCATCGTGACTTTTTATCTCATTTTTCAATTCTTGATAACCTTCAATATAGCTTTTATCAAGCTCATTCATTAGATTCTTATTATTACCAACTTTTAAAGCAAGCAGGCAGAATACGTTAAGCAAACTGAGAGTTGCATTAGAGTCTGTAGTTCCTCTACGGATAAGCCTGACCGCTCCTTGAAGATGTTTTATGTTATCTTTTGGCGAGCCGGAGGCTCCTATCACATCAGAATCAACCACACGCATGTATTTAAATAATATTTCTGCGGAGGATTTTTTTCCACGGTCTGTATCATCCAAAAGTGAAAAACTCTCGTTATTATCTGTCATATATCCTTCACGTGCATATTTAGAGTTGAAATAATAGTATATTTCATCTTTCAAATCTTCGTTGATTTCCTTCCAGTCCTTTGACGTATCAATTCCAATGTTGCAGAAATTACGAATATCATCTATAGCACGTTTCCTTTTGAGGGCTACTTTATCATATATGAATTCTGTCAGATAACCTAGGCATTTATGAATCTCATTAAGTCCTTTTCTGACGCTGGCCTTTTCGACTTCGTTTTCAGCTCTTTCTTCAGAGTAATATCTCATCAGAAATTCTTTTAAACGTAGATAGTAGGATCCGTTCTTCTTTCTTGTTGAAAGAATTCTGAATGAGTGTTTACTATAATCTTGAGTAAAATCATCTATTAGACCAATTATACACATACGGTAAATAGCCTTTGCTATATCAGCATAGCTATCATCTTGATATGAAATAATGGAAACTACTTCTGTTCCAATTTCAGAATTTAGAACCGTTTCAAGAAAACCATTTGCATGAATATGTTCCGTTGGCTTGTCTTTTTTGTCGTTTCCGATGAAATATTCAAGATTCACCTGACTCAACAGGTAGTACATCTTTTTCTTCTCTTCGAACTCACCTTTAAAGTTATTGTCAAAGAAATACATGACTGTATTATAGTCAGCTCCTTGATATTCAATATTCTCTTTTGGAATTCTTATTTGCTCAGTTCTAAGATAGTCTCTAAGATCTTGATGAAATTGCCATCCTCTCATACTTTTATCAACATGACGCAATTGGCAGTTTTTGTACTTTGAGCACTTATCTGAACAGCGCCATGTCTGCTTGATTTCTTCCCCATTTTTTTTAACAACGATATTATCTGTATTGCACTTCAATTTAACTATATCAGACAGTGGTGTACAATAATCTATAAATCTTGGTTCAATGCTAAGACCAAAATCTTCAAGAATATGATGAAGATCTCCTTCCTTAAACCATTTCCCTTTGATGATGTCAAGGGGAAAACTCCAATTAGGATATTTGGGGTTGATTCGAGCAAGATTATAATCAGATAAAAGTATGACAGAAAGAGCCATTTTCCGATCACGACCAGCACGTCCAGCTTCTTGAACATAGCTTTCTAAAGAACTTGAATAATTCATATTCACAGTAAATCTTACATTTGGCTTATCTATACCCATGCCAAAAGCTTTTGTGGCGACCATTATTGGTAGATTATTTTCTCTGAATCTCTTCATATTCTCCATTGAATCATTCCCTTGTGTTACACCATCTTGTGCAGAACCTGAGAATGTTCCAACTTCACAAATCTTTCTGAGATTTGTGAAGTTGACATCAACACTTATTCCGCTACTATTCACATGAGGACAAAAGATAATACCTGCTTGCTCGTAATCATTTTTTTTTGAATAGAAATCATCTGGCATATCTACAAGTAGATGCTTGCCATCAACTTTTTCAAGGTCTTCTCTCTCATGAAATCTTTCTAATATTCTATCAATTGAGTCTTTTGTTTGAAGTTGACGAATATAATCAGGAATACGATATATGTATGTTGACAAGAATTTTGCTTTTTGCTCATTTGTACTCCATACATCTCCAATATTAACTGCACTTGGATACTTACTCAATCGTCCTTCTTTATCATAGAACTGATCTTTTTTATACTCAACCTCAATCTTTTCAACTTTATATTGCAGTTCTAGACGGTTACTATTCTCATAACGAACAATTGTGTCAGGATCTAATGTAAATGAATTATTTCCCGAAAGTTCACGCTCTACGTCAGAAAGAACATCAAAAGAGGCTGTTGCTGTTAAACCGAACAAAGAGATTGTTCCATTTTTTGCTTTTATATAATTGTAAAGATTGCGTCCAAGATGAAGATAAGAAAAACGGAAATCCTGCCCCCACTCTGAAACGCAGTGGACTTCATCTATAACACCGTAGGAGAAATAAACGTGAAGGTCTTCCATGTTCTTTAGTCTTTCTCTAAATTCAAATATGCATAATCTTTCTGGTGACATAAATGTAAATATCACCTGAGAAGATTCCATCATAAGTTCATGAGAAGCCCGTTCTTCTGTAGTAAGTTCGCTATTAATATATGTACAGCAATCAATTCCAGTACCTAGTAAGCCATCATATTGGTCTTGCATTAATGATTTCAATGGATCAATAACAACAGTAACTCCTGGTTGTAACATTGCTGCAAGTTGGTAAGTAAGTGATTTTCCTCCACCTGTTGGTAAGAGTCCTATTACCCCTTTTATCTGGAGAGCTTTATTGAGAATAGGTAACTGCCCTGGTCTAAATTCCCTTTTTCGGAACATTAGTTGCAAGAAATATTCCAAATGCTCGGCAGTCTCTTTTATTACTATATGTCCACCATTTACATTAGTGGTCGTTACAGGTTGGTAAAGAATTCGGTCTGTGGTGTAAATTTCACGAGAGGTATAGATTGTATTTGACGAACGTACGTTGAAATAGCAATCATTATTAGCCTTGAATTCCGAAAATTGAACATTTACAGCATCTACTTTCTCATGTATGGCAATATCGATAACCATATCATAGTTTTTTTCTCTATTAGCCTGCTTATTATATGAATAGACAGTACTTCCAAGATGGAGCGGTGAAGATGTGTATGACTCTGAGATAACATATAAATTTATCTTCGGAAATGTCCTGTCTGTAAAGTCCGATGAAAGAGCTGTAAGATGATTATACATTTCTGCTAAATCAGCAAAAGCAATGGCAGAACATGGAACGTCATTTTCCTTAACAATAACATCCCATGTTTCTTTATCTAGTGATATGCGGCCAGTAAGGACTGCCTCTATTATAACCTTTTCTATTCTGGCAACTGCAATTGGTATTTCACGTAGTAATTGTTCGTTGGCAAGCTTAGTGCCAGCTTTTTTAACGTATCTTATTGTACCATATTTTTCTGTTTCCTCTGAAAAATCTAATGCATTATTAAGCTTCTTCTCAATGAAAGGTGAACACTTAGTTGGTAATCCTCGTGAAATTATATTACTTAGAACCGCTAAAACGGGATCTATGTCTTCATATATATTTGCTCCAATATCAAAGGGTGCTAGCACTTCAAAAGCTGAATACTCATTCCAATATTTCTGTGCATCCGAATTATTCCTGTCAATCTCCTCAATGGTATCAAGTCTGAAAGCACAATGGAATTGTTTTGGTGGATAAAACGAAAGAGAAACAAGAAATGGTTTGCCTTCTTCACGAATAACTTGGAATCCTTTTGCAATACATCCATACCATTTACCATTAGAAAGTTGCTTATACTGACCTGATTTAAAATCAATGAAGTAAGCATCATTTGGGATATTGAAATATCGTGGGAAGGCAGAAAGTCTTTCATTTCCAAAGTTTACCGGACCAACACATACAAAATAGTGACGATAGCCTGATGAACTCACAAGATATGCAAGTTCTTTTAAGTCAATCTGCGGAATATCAAGAATATTGGAAAAGAGATGTATACAAATAGGCTCTTCAATATATATGCCTCCAATTGCATTGGCTTTAAGTGATTCGACAGTTGATGGCAGATAGTGGTTTAGGGTTTCAATGTAAACAGAATCTCCTACAGCCTGCCGTAGGTGTAATTCGGCACGAGAAAGTGCAGCATATGATGGTTCAATCAAAGTTACCTTTTGGAGCTTTTCTAAGAGATTGTGCTGTCTTAATTTGTCAATAAAGTAAATACTTGCCAAACCTTGTCCACATCCCCAATCTATTATTTCAATATTTTTGTCCATATTGAGATATGGAAACTTTGTGAAAGCACAAGCAAGTTTACCTTGGTGCATTTCACCATAAGAAGCAAGATAACAGCATAACTGCTCTTCATCCTGAAGAATAGTAGTTCCATGAGCAAGTCCGGGATAATTCCATGGAGTTTGTCGATATTGAGCAGGTACGTGTTGTTTGGCTGTCTTTATTATATCATCTAAAGACAGTGGAGTTATTGACTTTATGGTATCAATGTAATTCATTCTATTCCTTTTCCTAAGATGCTTTCATTAAATGGGTCTAACTTATGTTTGTTCCAGTTCCTTACAGCGGTAGCCTTACTGGAATTTGCATAACAATATTCGCATAAATGTGGACAAGTATTGTATTGTCCAATATCTTTACTGACAATGCAACCGCAAAATTGCCGCTGTCCTTTGTCTTTATTGTCTTTCTTCTTACATAGATACATTGTATCTGTGATTTCGAGAGCTCCATCTGGAATAATAGCTCCGAATTCTTTTCCAAAGTGTGAAACAACCTCATAACCAAGAAACTTCATGAGTGCGGAATCATTATATGCTATTTTGGCAATCAGAGTATCATCAATACAACGATTGTGCTGAATACCAAATTGCTCTAATGGTATTTTTTCACTACACGTAGCAAGCTCATATCCCCATTTTTTGTTTAGTTCAGCAAGTCCTGATGCAATTTCATACATTGTTGACTTGTTAAACTCCTCGTAATGAATATTGTTTGTCTCCAAATTCCTTTTTACTTTTTTATATTCAGCGATGTCAGCAAAACTGAATACAAGTTTTTCTGTATAACCTTTAAGTTGATCCCCAATGTATTCTATTTTATGAAGTAAGTCAGTGACTCTGATAGAGTCAGTCAGGATAAGTGGGTCAAACCGCCAAATAACGTGATCCTTTCCAAGAATGTTTACAAGTTCTTTGAATGTATTGATTCTCTCGCTTAATTCAGGCACTCCTTTTTCAAGTCCCTCTCTTTCATAATCGTTCAAAGTAAACTGAATATAGCAACCAATATGTTTATCCTTCAGAAATTGAAGATATGGAATTAAAGGACGTGGATTTTTAGACCAAAATACAATAAACCTGGTTTTCTCATAACTAACATATAATGGTACACCGTTAAAAGGATTCGTCCATGCAGAATATCCTATCTCCAAACGCTTGAAGAACCAATCCGCATAGAATGCTGGTATATCAGTACTTCTGCTTGCTGACACGATAATAGGAGCTTGTACTTCAAGAATTTCTCCATTATCTCTTTTTATATTAACTTTATCCCAGGCCATATTTTTTATATATTTGCTATTTGTGAAATGACATTCATTAAAAACCAACTATCGAAACCTTGAAAGGTAAGACGTTTTGCATTGGCACCATCACGGTGTATTTCAATACCATCACTATAAGGAGTGACACCTATCATCTTTGAATAAGGAACCTTCTGAGCAGAAGTTGGACTTTGGAAAATAAAATGTTTATTGGTTATATAGAGTGTACCTGTTCCCTTATTATCCATATAACTGTGCTCTATTGGTCTTATTTTGGTACCACCAATATGATATGTTAAACCTTTCATTACACGAATTGACCAACCGCTTCTTCTTCCTCCATATTCTTTTACAGTCTTTTCTTGATACATAGTAACACCATTATATGTCCAGATAATAGTTTCACCTCTTCCTAACATGATAGGAGCAGGTGTATTACTAGAAGGAAGAATACCATTTTGAAGTTTACTAAGTATGCTCATCTGGCCAAGTTTGCTAATCTCACTGTTTTGATACTGAATAGGAAGATTGTTGACTGGCAGGTGGAGGTAATTGATATAATCATCTATCTTTTGTTGTTCAGCATTAGAAAGCGAGCCATTTTTCATAAAATTAATAGCTGCTTTATTAAGAACATATAGATAGGCATCTTCTATGTTTGACTGTACCATAGGAAATTTACTAAGCATTTTTTCACAACGCTGATGTGCTACAGGTAGTGTTAGTTTATCAGTAAAATATTCTACCATAAAACCTCGCATTATTTTCTTGGTAAATTCATCAACAGCTCCATTCTTATTGACCTGACTATAACTTACCCCAATAGCAATTAAAAACTCATCTAGTAGTTTTACCGATGATAGAGAATAAGGACGATGGAGACTTGCAGTATAGCGTCTGATTTCTGCATCTGCTACATTGCATATGTCATCATCAGAAAGATATGCATCTTTCTTAAGACGTAGTCTTGATTGTTGAACATTTCCGGCCGTTGTACGCAATGTAAAGTATGAGCTTACAATGGTGCAAAAATCATTCACACCCTGTTCATGTTTCTCCTTACATTCCTTATGTGAATGAGAAAACCAACCGGCATCATTACCGCAATATTTACAAGTTCCCATAGCCTATTTTTTTATTTTTTTTAATTTTGCTAATGTCCTGCTATTCTTAACTCTTGTTTTTGTAGATTGTTTTGGAGGATGGTTTTTGTTATTGAATGCATACTCTTCATTTTCGAGTTCTTTAAGTTTTGCCTTAACCCTTTTTATTTTCTTGTCAACTTTGTAGCAGTCATTCTTTGCATACTGTAAATCTATCCTCTCTTTATTATTCAGAGTCTCTTCTAATCCAAAACTGTTAATTTTTTCGTCAAGTTTTTGATTTTCATCTAATAGAAGAGTCATTTTATCTGCCAATATTTCCCGTTGATAGGCGGTAACTAAATAAAAGTTTTCATTAATATTTAAGTCATCATATACACAAGCCACAGACATGTCATCTTTACTAGCTATCTTACTGATTTTAGGTAATGCGCGTTTTAAAACGTTTTGAGCTTCTTTTCTACCAGATTTAGCAATCTGTTTATAAAGATTTGCATAGAAGTTATATAGTTGATTACCATCACCATAAGAGTCATCTAATCCGTCGGATCCAAGAAATACAGCGATTGGAAATGAATCAGCTCCTTGATAACAATATCTGAACTCTTCAAGTGCATTAGAATCACATATTGATGTCGTTTTGTTTAAAAAACATCTGTTGTCCCAAGGAACAGGTTGATCAAATTCAATCTTGTTGTTAACTATGCTCATGCGTACAAGTTTCCCATCACCTATATGAAATGCAAACCAAAAAATCTGAGTTTGCACGTATGCCATGAGTGTACATCCGTATGTTTTCTCGAATGTAGCTTCTGGGTTATTGCGCATATCGAGAAACTCATCTTTATATTTTTGGTCAACATTGGAAAGTTCCCATTCTGTCAAATCATTCTCTCGTGCATGTTTTGCTACAGCAACGTTCCACTGGCTTATAATTGATGAAAATAACCAGGTAAGCATCTTGTGGGAAATAGAGTTTATCTGGCTGTCTGTGGCTGATTCTTTTGTATATTGCGTAAATGGTTCTCCATGAAATACAGATTGTCTTTCTTTAGTTACTGTCTCAACAAAAGAGCGGATAGCTTCTTTTGCTATATTGACGATGAACTTGGAACCTATATCGCTTCTAAAATAGCGTTCCCCTCCATGGCCATCTGAAACAATAGCCATGGAAAGGCCCTCTGAACTATCTGCATACGCATAGTCCTGACAAGGTTTATTGCAGAGTCTATGACTCTCTCCTTCGCAGAATGAATATATACTGTCCATCAATATAACATAGAATTTATTAGTCCCATTCGTCATAACTATCAGTACCAGCAGGGGCAGGTGACGCTGCAGTCTCAGCACCAGCTACATCTGCTGCTGCCTCATTAACCTTGTCAATTACCTGCTGCTGTTTTGTCGAATCTATAGCTGATGAACTTTGACTTCCTATCTGAGAAGATGTAACAGCAATAATTCGAATCATCTTTTTGAGCGCTTCAATATTATGAACGGTGATGACTGCTTCAGAAGAGCCTGTAAATTGTTTTAAAACTTCTTTGTCAGCATCGTCACCTATGGCAATAGCAATCTTGATAGCATGCTTAAACCAACTATTACCCTGAAGCGTTTTCAATCCACCTTCAAAGTTATCTGTCGGTCCACCATCTGAAAGAAGAATGATAGCTGGGGAGAAATATCCGCTTCCGCTTGATGTCGGCATAAAGCCTCCAGAACGAGATAGTTTTTTGTTCAATTCTTCACAAGCCTCACCAAGAGATGTTAGGCCGTCCGCTTCTACTTTTTGCCAAATAAAATCCTTTGCCTCTTTAGGTTCATCATAAATCCAGCGGGTACCCGTTGAGAACTCAAGTG
The DNA here is from genome assembly GCA_029257865.1 of Phocaeicola sp. Classification (GTDB taxonomy): domain Bacteria; phylum Bacteroidota; class Bacteroidia; order Bacteroidales; family Bacteroidaceae; genus Phocaeicola. The sequence goes on along the minus strand of JARIAN010000119.1, from coordinate 3,848 downwards.
CCGCAACATTAATTTCTGCATCAGGATTTTCATCAGAAATTTCGCCAATCATTGGCAATACATTTTCGATGGCATCATTTACACTTCCAATTTTTTTACCAATCATACTACCCGAAGTGTCGATTACAAAAAATAGAATCATCTTTCTTCTCGGAATGCTTTCGTTGTCTAAAAGACCCATAACTTAAAAATATTTATATGTTAAACATTAATTTATTATATGATTTCACCCTTGATTGCACCTGTGAAGCTAACCTTTAACCCTACTTTTACAGGCATAGCTTTATTAGGCTCAATTGGTTTTATTTTGCCTGATGGAGTTTCTACAACCCAATTATTAGTAGTGATATTTTTCAATTGAACAGGATAACGGTCTCCTGGTATTGATATAACTTGAATGTCAGGCTTGTTGTCCATATCAATATATACTTTTTTCCCAGGAGTTAGAAGTATTTTACGATCGTTTATCTTCATAATTCCTGATATTGTAAATGCATTACCGCAACACATGCATTGAGCAGCATTAGGAGCCTCTACGAAAGTTTCTTCCTTACATCCAGGACAAACTACAAGCATATCGCGAAGTTGCTGGATAATATTTTGCCACTGTCTTTCGAGTTTTCTTTTATTTTGATCATGCAAACATTCAGAGCTAAACTCTTGTATAAAAGTTTCTCTAAGTAAAGCAGGAAAAGCATTCCATCTGCGCAATACATTATTGTGTACACCACGAACAGGTCTGTTCTCTGAATTATTTTTATCGTAAATAAAGATAGGCTCACTGCCGTAGAATTTCTTTTCATATGTTTCAGTCATACATGGGCAAGCAAGAACACGTGCTCCTTCTAATGGATGGTTGGCATAGAAAAGCAAAAATAGCACAACGGAAAGTGAGTATCTGTCTGTATATTTATTAGGCATAGTTTTTCCGGTCACCACTTCCGGAGCCATGTACCTGGCCTTGCCAAGAATTCCAGAGGCTACTCCTTCAGGTGCTACATTATCATTGTCACAGATCAAGACATCACCAGTTCCAGGATGTATGAAAAAATTTCCATCATTTAAATCCTGATAACTAAGTCCAGATAAATGAAGTGCTTTGAAACCTTCACAAATTTTCATAGCTGCATTAACCATAGCCTCAAAACTCTTGAATTTTGCTCTTGCTAGCAAGTATTGTCCGAATTCATAATAATCTTTTGGCCTTAATTTCATCACGTAGCCGTAAGTTCCTTTTTGTTTCGTTGTTAGGTACTCTGGCCATAGGAATGCTTCTGAAGGTGCACCCTTGGAAATATTTTCTTCCAGATTGCTGTAAAACCAATTCCCCATATTGTTGAAATACCATTTCAAGGCCATCTTTTGTCCTCCAACTTCAACAAGATAAACTATTCCTTGTCCACCACGGCCGAGTTCCTTAATTACTTTAGCCTGAGAATCGTTTGTCAAACTGACACTTTCACCATTTTTTAATTCAATCATATCTGTTTGTTTTTTAATCACCACCTGATAAATTTACATTTTCTGTTGCTTGTAAGCTGCTCGAAGAACCACAGTTTGGCCATGTCACAACTTCTTGATCATGATAGCATACAACTGTCCCACACCTGTTACAAATATAGAACTTTTTAGAACCACAACAGGGACAAGCATTGAAATCTTTATCATACATTATTTACCACTAATATAAGTTTGCTCGTATCCTTCTTTTTTTGCTTGCTCTTTCTTTATTTTAAAAGCACAAGTAAAAGCAAAACATCCATTATGAAAATCAACTGTAATATCTAAATGTTCCTTTGTTGCCTCACACATAGCCATAATGGCAAAGGCTTTATTACTCAGTTTAGACATATCTTATGCATTTATTGTTTTCATAAAAGTTATAGTAAATTCCTTACACTTACGTACATCCTATCTTGACGAGGCGATAGAAAAGATATTGTATTTTTCAAACATATCCAACCCACGTCCAAGCGAGATTGTCCAAGCGGTGTCTGTTTTGATGCATCTGTCATGGAAGTTTCTAAACTTATATTCAAAGTCTATGCCATATATCGCGAGATTATCCTTAATGTCATCAAGCCTGTCTATAAGTTCAGGAAGTTTATCGTCCTCCTCGTTAGTAATAAAATTAAACTTTAAGTCACCAACTGGACGGGTATTAATGAACATCAGTGCAAACTCCATAAAATTCTTAATTTGCCATGGAGCACGTATATATGGCTCCTCCACAGTTGTTTCATTAGTACTTGTCATATATGAAGAAAACAATTTCTTATAGCTAACTCCCATTTGTCCCATTCTGAACGTCATACTCTTTTCTTGTAGTATATACGTGAGATCGGGATAAGAAAGTATCATTAAAAGTTGGTAATCACTGAATTGTTTTGTATATTTAAGTCTGACAAACAAGTAATTACAAAATCAATAGCAATGATTACCAAGGATAAAGTTACAGAAATTTTCTGTATTATTGATGAGTTTGATAAGAATTTTGAGTTTGAACTGAAGAAAAATCTTCTTCCGGTAACTGATGAAAAGAAACATCGTAACCGGAAAGCCTCCTTGTCTGATAGTGAAATCATAACCATTCTTCTCCTTTTCCATTTCGGAACTTATCGTTATTTCAAGCATTATTACATCTGTTTTATTCGTGAACACATGAAACGTGATTTCCCCAATGCTGTATCATATAACAGATTTGTAGGACTGAAACAGCGCGTATTCTTCAAGCTTGTTTTCTTCCTTAAACTTTTTGCGTTCGGAAGATGTACGGGTATAAGTTTTGTTGACAGCACCATGATACCAGTATGTCATAATCTAAGACGTTATGCCAACAAGGTATTCAAAGGAGTGGCTACTGATGTGATGGGAAAGGTACAATGGGATGGTGTCATGGATTAAAACTTCGTCTGTTGTGTAATGACAGAGGAGAAATCATAACATCATGTCTTACAATAATATATTCAAAAAAAACAAAGCACAACTCGTACATTCCAGACACCGTTTGATAACAAATTTTCTAGTAAACCTTGTGGCTGTACTGGGTGCTTATTGTTTCTTTGAGAACAAACCGGATGCATTGCAAGGATACTATATTGAGGACTCGAAACAACTGGCATTATTCTAAACTTATCCCGAACTCAGATAAGGATTGTTTGCCCGAATTATAGGGAAGATTAGCGCACTTACAGTCCTCCAATATATTAACTACAAAAATAACAAGCCCATTGATAAAGTTAAATATGCGCTGATTTAATTCCGCCAACAGGTTTTATATATATATCCGTCAGCATTCCTTCACGTTTCCAAACTCTGTCTGGATAATGTCCATCCGGTAGAAAATAAAGAGCACATGAAGTTGTGGGGTTCATTCAACGTAGTTATATATTCTTTCTTGTACCATATTTAATACTTCGTTAAATTTGTAACTAATCCGTTGAAAATAAACACGTTAATTAATGAAATTTAGCAGAATAAAATAGGTCAAGTGACTGATTTTCAGCATCTTTAATGGTATTCTACCACACATTAAAGCAATGAATAAAACAGCACTTGACCAATATGAGGAAATCGTAACCGACGCTTTGAAAAGTTGTTCTGCCAAGTTACGCAAAAGTTTTAAAACGGCATTTATCCAACTCATGATTTTGTATATGGTACTGCCAAGAAAGATTAATTTCACCCAAATGGGACGTTACTCAGACAGCTCGGAACAACGGTTCCGTCAGTTGTTTGAGCGTGAATTTGACTGGATGCAGTTCAACCTCTTCCTTATGCGGCAGCGGTTTGGTGAAAGTGGCAGGAAAGCCATTGCCATCGACGCAAGCTACATTTCAAAGTCGGGG
>JARIAN010000108.1 GCA_029257865.1 Phocaeicola sp. | reverse complement strand
GACAATATAGATTGGCGCAATATCATCTACCGCATAACAGTAAAACTGATTTCAAATGTAACCTGTCGGCAGGACTATAGGAAGAGTACATTGCCTTCAGTCCTGATAGCTGATGACACAGACCTTCCCAAGTCAGGTCTGCATATAGAGTCTATCGGAAAGATCTTTTCCCATGTGCACCAGAGCTGCATTTTGGGTTATAAGATGCTTGCACTCTGCTGGAGTGATGGCCGCAGTCAGTTTATTCTTGACGCCTCGCTTCATGGAGAAACAGGAAAAGTCGAGGGAAAGGAGCAAGGACTGACCGCAAAGCAAAGAGAGGCAAGATACCAACGTAAGCGGGATGAGGATTCCTGTTCAGCCAAGCGGAAAAATGAATATTTCATGGGCAAGGGCGAGAAACTTATTGAAATGGTCAAAAGATGCATACGTGCCAGGATACCTTTCGATTACTTGCTGGTAGACAGCTGGTTTACATGCAAGGGACTCATAAAATTTGTCTGTCACTCACACAGGAGATTTCACCTGCTGGGCATGGCTAAATTAGGAAACACCAAATATAAGACTAAGACATATGGAGAGATTTCAGCCAAGGCGCTGATTGCTAAAATTGTGAAATCGAAGAGTATCAGATATAGTCGTCGCTATCATTGTCACCATGCTTCTTTCGATGCCACTCTAGATGGATACTCTGTACGGTTGTTCTTTTGCAGACGAAGCAAGAAGGAGGGTTGGAAAGTCCTGTTGACCACAGACATGCAGCTGGACTTTCTCAGAGCCTACGAGATCTACGCTATGCGATGGTCTATTGAAGTTTTTTTCTCAGACTCCAAAAGGGTATTAGGTTTGGCTTCATGTTCTGCACGTGATTTTTCCTCACAAATCTCTCATGTTTCCTTGGTGATGATACGGTACAATCTTTTAGCTATGATAAAAAGGTCACTTGATTACGAAACCATAGGAGGCTTGTTCAAAGATGTCTATGCCGGAGTGAAAGAAATTACAGTAATTGAGAAAATCTGGAATATAATACTAGAAGTTGTAGTTGTAATCGCTGAAGTTCTAGAAGCTGATTCTGAACATATCCTACGACAAGTTTTAGAAAAAGAAGAGAGACTTGTGGCTTTGCGGAATTATGCAAAAACAGCATAAATCTAAATCAGAAACTTGAGTACCTTTACTTCTGCGCTAAGTCCAAGTTCAACGATAAACTTGATATTCATCGGAGTACTTATGTCTATTTCTTTTTCTTCATTTGAAAATTCAAAGACACCTTCTATGCCAATACTTCCTCGAAGGAGTAAATTAAACCAAATCAGTCCTTCATATTTTGCTTTGCCATTAGATAACACTTTAGTGGTCCATTCTGCTAAATCATTTATTTTTAGAATGGCTTTTATTATTTGACCAACTACTGGAATGAAGGTAGAACAAGCTATAAGGTCTATTCCTCCCGTAGCTTCGATAAGAGGTGAGGCTGATATTTCGATTTCTCCCTTGCGTATAAGTTGGTTTTGGGAATTCAAATCGTATTGCCAACCTCCTCCGATTTTAAGGACGGGACTGGAAATTTCAATAAAGAGAGGAACCTTGGAATTTTTGGGTATTATATTTCTCGCTTTTAGTTTGTCTTTATTTTCATTTACCGTTTTTTTGAATGACAATGCATCCAAAGCATCTCTGATTTTCTTTAATGCTTGACATACTGTTTTGACAGATTCTTCTATATTGCCTGATAATTTTTTTTCTTTGCCATCATCGTATGTTGCTAATAAACCAAATGATAATTCAATATCTTGATTCTTCTTAGCTGCTTTTAAGGCTTTTTCCTGATGTTTTTTGAAGATAGAATATTCTACTGGCATATTCGTATGGGAATGCATAGTCGGATTAGTAGAACCGAGTTCAATAAATGCTTCCCACTTTATGTCAGGATACATATTCAATGCCACGTTATTGGAGTGTCTGCAATTTGTATTACCCGTGTAGAGTACATAGGGCTGAAGGAAAAGTGGCTTTGGAGGCCGGTTTGCATGATGTTCGTGTGCTTTATTTTGAGGACTACATGGGGGAGACTTTGGAGGTAGGGTATTCCGGGCGAAATCTATTGGAAAGGCCAGTGCCTGACGAGTGCCTATTCTTGCCTGATTAATACTTTTTTGTCAGTTGTCCGGATAATCAGTTCTTTTATTTTGCCAGCCTGACCTTTTATCTTTACCTCTCCTTTTGGAAAATGAATTATGAGC
>JARIAN010000103.1 GCA_029257865.1 Phocaeicola sp. | reverse complement strand
AAAAGAGAATACACGAAAGTGCATTCTCTTTTTTTATGCTCTAGAATCTTCTTGTAAAGACAATTGCACTTTATGCAAGAAGATTCTTTCTTTCCCTAAGGAAGTGTATTTTCACTTGTCTTAAACTAGTGAGATTCTTTCTAGAATGTTATCTAGGCAAGCGATAAGAATAGTGGGAGAAGAAAAAAGCAACTGCCTTGAATCGTTCCATTCAAGGCAGTTGCTCAGTATTATAAAATAAGGATATAATCTTAAAAAGCATATCCGAAACCTACGTGCAAGTAGATAGGATACATTGCAAAAGAGATTGTCTCAAAATCCTTCTTGAAGATATCGTTGAGTCCCCAAGTAAGGTCGGCAAACACTTTCAAGTGCTTGAACGCACGCCAGTCGGCACCAGCCTGCAGTCCCCATTGGAAGTTTCTCATGTCATCCTTGAAGTTATAGGAAGCTGTTGAATTACCCGAAAAAGAAATCTTGTCACCGGTAGGGTTTCCTTCTCTCAGATAACCATCGTATACTTCCCCCGAAAAGTCATGTTTCATGATATAAGAGAAATACGGTCCCAGTTTGACATTCCATCGTGGGGTGATGGCATAAGCTGCCAATACAGGAATGGTAAGACAGGTGCTTTTAACCGTTGTTTGTACTCCACCAGTCCAGTTGCCCTTCAAGTGGTTTCCGTCATAGCCTGTAATTTCCATCGAATAGTTTTTTACAGTAGCCTTAGTTTCCATATTCTTGTTCTCAAACCGCAAGCCGGTAACTATTCCCCATTTCTTGTTGTCGTCAAACCACTTATACATATTACCTTCCAGCAAGATGTTCAAGGTAGGGTCGTATGAGTCGATTTTTCTTATTTCACGTGGCAGAGGCAGCGGAGAAGTACCTCCTATACTGATGCCGGCTCTTAATTCATATTCCCATCCGTGTAGTGCCGCATTGATAAGAGTCATTGTACGGTTCTTTTGAGCAAAAGATGCTGTAGAAACCATCAGCGCCAATAGGCAGATTATCGTTTTCTTCATATTGAGGTTCTTTATTAGTTATTTATTTACATTCTATTTTTACTTCATCTACCCACAACGTACTACCCGGTGCACCTTTGAACAACGCACCATCTCGGCTGGAGGCCATTACGATGGAAAGGTTGTATTTTCCGGCTTTCAGTTTGGCTGGGTCAATCTGTTTGCCATAGCTCTTGTAGTCAAATTGGATGTTAAAATGTTTCCATTCATCTGTCTCGGCAGTTTCCGGAGTTACGTCCACTCTAGCCATGGCTACCATGTTAGGGTGTACGAAATTATATTCTGCAGCCAGTTTTCCATCCATAAATTTAGTCTGCTCATCAGTTTCGTAGAATATGGCATAAATATCAAAGACATCTTTCTTTTGGATATATCCATTCCCGTTGTAGAAATGATCAGATGCTTTATACTTATAATATCCCGACATCGATATTGGTTTTTCGTAGAAAGCAACCCCGAACTGGGTAGCTTGAAGAGGTCGTGTGATAGCATCTCCAATATTGAACTGTCCGAGGAACAAGTTACCGGCTGCAATCGGCATATTGACCATTTCGCCAAGGCTTCCGGTGTTCTTAGTGCTGAGTTTTACACATTTTCCAGATTTGCCTTTTGAATCTTGAGTTGTAGGATAATCGTAAGGTCCTGCCGAAGGAACAGCAAATTTAAATCCTCCGTTACCGCTTGCCCATGTAATTGATTGTTTGTCATTTGTTTCATAAAATTCAATGTATTTTCCATTTTGCTTAGTTGTTTCAAAGTGGAAAAAAGTAGGGATGTTTTCGTTAGTTTGTGGAATTGCATAGATTAGATAATCACGGTGCCAGTTTTGGTCTTCAGAGGTAACTGTGTATTTTACAGGCTTGGTAAAGTCTTGTGTACTTCCACTCTCAGGCTTGATGATAGCTCCCGGAGTCAGTTTGAATATTGGTTTCAGTTGGGTACGGTCTGTTCCTTCTTTTATGTAAATATAGATAGGGTGGGCCTGAAGTCCTTCGTCAAACGGACGGTTTGTGTCAATTAGGTCATTTGCCAAAAGTTCTTCCGGCAGTGAGCAGCTGAGGATATCAGCTTCTGCATTCAACGCCTCTTTCTTGATGCATGAAGCAATACTTAGTGTCAGTATGGACAGTAACAATAGTTTAGTAATCTTCATAAGAATTTTTTGTTATTTATTTGTTAATAAACTGATTTAGTAATTTTTAAATGACAAAAATACGAAAAAAGAGAGCTCGTTTTTCCTTTTTTAAGGTAAAATATGCAAAAAGACCTCATAGTCATTCTCCCCCAAAACAATCCGGACCAGAGCAGCAGAACCGCTCCTTGCAATAGAGCAGGCTTTGACTGTTCTGGTCCAGATAAATCTTGATAAAGAAACAATGCTTATGGAAAGTTTCCTTCGGTCGCAATTAGTCTAACTTACGGGTGAGAGTAGGTCCAAATTCACAGTTGGCCATTTTCCACATTCCCAAGAAAGACGCCTTGGTGATGTCTACTAGTTTATCCCAGTTTATTCTGTGAGTTTCGTCGCTAGGCATGTGATAGTCTGGGTGTCCGTTGGTATGATACCACATAATCGGAATATTTCTAAGAGCAAAGCAAGTGTTGTCACTTCCCCCTATCGGTTTATCCCATGCGCGGTAGTTTGGTTCCAGTTGCAAGTCATATTTTTTGATGTCATCTCTCAGCCATTTCTCAAAGCTGGGCGTGTTTTCGGTATAGAAGAACACCACATGCTTAGGCTGGTTTTCGTCCATGTTTCTGCCAATCATGTCAAAGTTAAGATAACCTTTTACTTTGTTCATGTCTGGATATGATTGAGTGAAATACTTAGAACCTAATAGTCCCTTTTCTTCACCGTCCCAGAACGCAAAGATGACAGTACGTTCCGGTTGTGTGCCGGTGGCTAAGAAAGCACGTAGAATCTGTAGTACAGCCGATACGCCTGATGCATTATCATCGGCTCCATTATAGATTTTGTCACCATCCAAGAAAGGATCTATACCTAGATGGTCATAGTGTGCTCCTATTATGACGATTTCATCTTTTCTTTTTCCTTCAATTTTGCATAGCACATTGCGCATGTGGTACACTTGATATACTTTATCCTTGCAGATGGCAGCAATGGAGTCGGGATGCACTTGCAGGCGTCCTTTTTTTTGTCTTTCCTTACGGTATGCTTTGAAAGGCTGAAAGTATGAATTCTCATTCAGAGGCTCTACTCCCCATTCTTTCAGAATTGAAGCGATGTACATTCCGGCAGTCTTTCCGCCGGCGGTACCAGCTTCCCTGCCTTCCAGTTCATCGGAAGCCAAAAAACTGATGAAAGCTTCTGCACTATGTTTATTGATGGTACTTAAGCCTTTCTGTTCTGGTGTTGAGGCTTTCTGTGGCTTTGCTCCCCAACTTATTCCGAGAGAGAATATAGCCAATAAAGTTAATATAATTTTTTTCATGGTTTAGAGATTTTGTAATATGAGAGTTTTTCTGTTAATATCCGGAGCGGTATTTGCCTTCCTCTTTATCATCCAAGATGTTCAGGTAAGATGCATAGCGCGATTCACTGATATAATGATTTTCCACAGCTTCGCGCACCGCACATCCCGGTTCGTGGCGATGAGTGCAGTTGCCGTACTTGCAGTTAGCGGAAAATTCAAAAATTTCCTTGAAGTAGTGTCCCACCTCTTCGTCCTCCATGTCGAATGTGCCGAATCCTTTGATCCCCGGTGTGTCAATAATGTATCCGTTACCTTCTACGGGAAACATTTCAGAGAAAGTAGTGGTGTGCATCCCTTTGTTGTGTGCGGTAGAGATTTCTCCCGTCTTGGCATGCTGTCCGGGCAGCAGTGTATTGATAAGAGTAGACTTTCCTACTCCCGAATGCCCGGAGAAGAGGGTGATTTTGCCTTCCAGTTCCCGTTTCACCTCGTCGGTACCCACTTCATGGAGTGCCGAAATCTTGAAACAGGGATAGCCGATGTGCGTATAAAGGTTGATTAGAGCATCTAGATAGTGCTGTTCTTCTTCCGAGTAGCAGTCGGTTTTGTTAAAAATGAGTTTTACCGGAACCCGGTACGCTTCAGCTGAAGCCAAAAAACGGTCGATGAAAGTAGTTGAGGTTTCCGGGTAATTTACGGTAACGACCAACATACACTGATCCAGGTTAGCCGCAATGATGTGCGATTGTTTAGAAAGGTTTGACGAGCGCCGGATGATATAGTTCTTTCTGTCTTCAATTTCGGTGATGAAGGCAGTTCCCTCGGCATTGGTGAGGATATGTACCCTGTCGCCTACAGCGATGGGGTTGGTACTCCGTATTCCTTTCAGGCGGAAATTCCCTTTGATTTTACATTCCACCAGGCGGTTGTCATCAGTCTTTACTTGATACCAGCTGCCCGTGTTCTTTATTACTAGACCTTTTTCCAAAATAATGTAATAATGCATTGTACTGCAACACTATAGTTTACTCTGTTTGTCATGTCCCTTATCGGATAAAAAATCCGCCGAGGGTGCTTTTCTGAAAGATCTATTTAATCTAGTGTCGCAATAAAAATTAAACAAATCTTTAATAGACAGGGTAAAAATACAAATTTATTCTGGAATAGCCATTTTCTTTCCAAGGATATTTTCCATGACAGGGTCTTCCGTAACTTTCCGTAACTTTGGACCCTGTCATGGAAATAAAGAGTTTAGCGAGGAGTTTCCGTTTCAGAGTCAAGTCATTGTAGATTTACTTTCACGGCATCCAGAAATTCCTGTGTCTTTGCATCCAGTATGATAGCAATCAACTCGCAGTGCTCTGGTTGCAGGACTTTTTCGGGGAAGTCTTTTACCATTTCTATTTGTTTTCCAAAGGTGTATCTTTCTCCCCAAAGGGTGTTTAAGTAGCCTCTTAGGATATGGTTGTGTACAAAATTATATCCTTCTCCGGCCTGATATCCCATTACCTTATTTTCTGCTACCCAGAACAAAACATTGACTTCCCTCTGTGTCATGGCCTGTTCGTGGCCCAGAGTAGGGGTAGACTTGAATGACAAGGCAATCCGCTTATCCTTGATTTGGGCATTCAGTATCGAGTGACATTGTGGGGAAGTATTGATATATTGTCTTGCCATTTCATCCGAATCCCTTGATTTTACCTTGTTGTTCCAAATAAGGGTAGGGTATCCGGTTACTCTCCGGTTTGCATATTCATACCATTCTTCAAAAATAAAGTTGGAATCCTGGGCATACGAAGGTGTATGAATGCCGGCTACGAGCAGGTGTCCCTGATATTCAGCCTGCAGTCTTTCCAGGGTTCTGATTTCGTAGATGCAATATCCGCACCGTTGCCCGGTAAAGTCCATAACCAGCACATTCGATTTTCCGTTGTCGTGTGGTGGAGTTGGGGGAACCGGTTGTGGAGTGGGTGGCTTCTCTGGTTCTGGTTCCGGGTTTGGTTGCGGTTCCACCGGCTTTTCTCCCGGCAGGTTTTCCGGGTTGTACCGGAATTTGAGGTGCAGGAAAGCCAGTTCCTTTGTTTCTCGGACTATAGAAACTCTGACCGAGTAATCTCGGACCTCCTTTTTCATTCCTTCTGCTATTAAATAGTGTACTTGAATGAATTCACTTTCGTTCAGATCGTCCATTTCCACCGAAAACAGTTCTTTGTCGGTGGCATCCTGGCAGTTGCCGTTGGCGCAGATTTGTGAAAGTCCTCCGAACTGTTCTCCCTGATGGTCTTCTTTCTGTATAATAAGGGTGAAAGGTCCCTTTCCTTTCATTTCTCCGGGTTTTACATAAATCAGCTGACTGACCATTTCCACTGTTTGGTCTTCTCTCACTTCTATCTTTTCGGTAATGGTATTTCCGCCGGACTGCACGGTGTCTTTTTCACACAGGAAATAGATAGGTCCTTGTCCGTCCGGTCCGGGCTTTTCTTCCGTATTCGGATTATCTGTGTCATCTTTAATGCCGTTACCCAGTGCCACGATAGCTGTTTCATAAACTTCCCTTGAGTTTTTGTTGAATAAGAAAGCTACCACTTTTGCATTGTCTGCCACCTTTACCCCGGCAGGCAGAGAGGCTTTCAGGGTATATTCCTTATCCAGGTGAAAGTCGCTACCATTATTGCCGTTCAGTGCGCCGCGAAGTACATTATGATGGAAGTAATCTGTTTTCTTTCCGTTGGGCATGGCCTGTTCGGCCCGTATGTCTTCTACTGCCCACAGCTGGATTCCCAGGTTCTCTGAAGCAGCCGGAACTTCTGCCACAGCCCGTGCCGATACCTTGATATCTACCTGGTTCTCCTTGTCCATGTCGGCAGAGAGTTCCATGCGGTATCGTGCCGGAATGTTTACCCGTGAGGTAATCAGCGAACTCCACAAAGCCTTCTTCTGGCTGTAGAGATCATGACTCAGGTTTTGCCGGTTAATCATTATTCCCGGCACGGAGGCAGGTATATGGTATTCCGAAGCATAGAAATCGGCCGTTTCCGAGGCCAGTTCAGGTCGTGCCTGTCCTGTACGCATGGCATGCAGGGCCACCGTGATGACTTTTCCGGGGTAAAGCCTGGAAATTTTCTTCAGTTCGGCAGCAGCCTGCGGGCAGTTGATACAGTTCTGTCCGGTATATTCTTCAACCAGTACGGTGCTTTGTTTTTCTTTGGGAATCATCATGTCCCCCTCTGTAGTCCACCGGTTGTCACTGTCTATCCGGTCGCAGGCACCTATGAGCAGTGTCCACAGGCAGATAATCCACCATTTCATAATCTGTTTCATGCTAAGTCTGTTAAAAATTCAAGTTGTACGAAAGGTAAAGCCCTTCTGTAGCGGGCATCATCCGGCATACTCCTCCCGAGCAGTTTATTCCCTTGCGGGTACGGCCGTATGAAAGTTGTAGGCGGTGGTTGCCGAAATTGCCGGCAGCCGAAACCAGGTAGTAATGTTTTCCGGTAGTTCCGGTATTCCACTGGTCGCTGACAGAGAATATATAATGTGTGAAAGCCGAGCATTCCAGCATGCCGAACAGCCAGTCTCTTTCAGCCTGTCTGGTGTGCAGGTACTGCAGTTCTGTCCTCAGTGCCAGCCGTGGGGATATTTTATGCTTTCCGTCGTAGATAAAAATGTGGCTGTGGATGACACGTCCATTTTCAGCGTGTCCTTCTATTACTTGCTGGTTGTATGCCTGGTTCATGTAGGTGGCGGTAAAACTATAGTTTCTGGAAACCTTCTTGCTTATTTCCAGGTCAATATCGTGGAAATATTTCTCGCTCATCCTCCAAAAATAAGTCTTCTCTCCATCCTGTCCCATAGGAGAGAGGGTAGTCTCTTCTTGCTGTGCTTCTCCCTTGCGCTTCAGTCCCTTGATTTGTGAGGCAGAGAGTTTGACCATCATGCCATATTTACCTCCCAGTGCAGAGCCTTTCCTGAAACGGTAACGGATTTCCGACTGCAGGGCCCATTCGCCGTTGGGCTGAGTGGCATACGGGTACAAGGCAGCCAGCGTATAACTTTGCTGTTGCGTAAACGGCTGCAAGTGGTTGAGATATAAGTCGGTCTGAGTGGCAGTTCTGGCCGAGCGGAAATCAAAGTTCTCACTTCTTCTGGCCCCCAGCAGCACACTTATTCCGCGGTGGGCATAGGTAGCGGTAATCATGGCTACAGACCCCGGCTTGTAAATATAGTTGTTGGTTGCATTGGGGTCGTTGATTTTATGGGCATATTCCGTATAAACATCCCAGTCGCCATGTTGCAGTCTGAGTCGGGAGGCAAAGGCTGATACGTTTACAGGTTGGTTCAGAAGTTGAAGTTTGCCGTTTACTACCTGCGTGATAGGGTCAGGGGCTTCATGCTTGGTAACCCAGGCATTTCCCAGGCTGATGTTCCAGGTGTCTCGTATCGGTTTGAACCACTGTGCCAGGTTCAGTTCCAAATCTCCTCCATACACATATCCGCGGTCATGATTAATCACCTTCCAGTCCCGGTCGAAGTGGTTTCGTTGTTGTCCGCCCAGCAGTTTGATGGTAGCCCATTGCACCGGAGTCAGCACAATCCGTCCTCCCCGGATGGAGTTATCAATACCCAGGCTGCGGTCCTCGTAAGTTCGGAGCAAGACACCGCTGCCGAACTGTTCATAAAAATCGCCCACTGTCACTTCAAAAAAGCGGTATCTTCCTTTGAGGTATACATTAGGGATTCCCCACCCCTTGTTGGTTTCATATCCGGGTAGCGGATGGTTCATTTCTTCCACTCTCATGCCGAGTTCCAGAAAATCATTTTGGATATTTCCGGTAAGATAAGAGTTTCCGGCCCAGTTTTTATCTAAGTCGTTGCGCCGTGTAGCATAATGGATGTCCGACTGCAGGCTGAAACTGCTTCTCAGCTTCCAGGAATTATTTTTCTCCGGTGCAAAGTCAGTTTGCGCATTGGCAGAGTATGCCATACACATACATCCCCCGAGCAGAGTTATGATTTTCTTCATTTCACCAATGCTTTAACTTGTTTGAACAATTCATTTTCGTCACCTTCCGCATATCCGGTATGCCGGTAAACGATATTTCCTTCTTGGTCAATCACGAAAACACTAGGAATCATATTTACGTTCAGTGCGCGCATCAGGTCCTTGTTGCTGTCCAGCCATACCGAGAAATTCCAGTCTTGTACACGTGCCAATGGTTTCACCTTGAAGGAGTTGGCTCCCTCATCGATAGAGACAGCAATGAGCTGTACTCCGGTTTCTTCTTGCCAGTCGTCATACAGTTCGCTGATGGTATTCAGTTCGCGGAGGCAAGGTTTGCACCATGTGGCAAAGAAACTGACAATGGTAGGAGTTCCGCTTTGGTTGAGGCTGCTTGCATCTATGGTTTTTCCGTCTATATCTTTCAGTTTGACAACGGGTATCTGTGCATTGGTGTACAGGCTGGTCATACAGAGGCAACCTGTCAAGAAAAGGCTTTTAAGAGTCATGGTTCAATCAATCTGGTTAGTTGGTTGTGAGGTTATGCACAGGGGGTGCATATAAATGAGTGTATAAATAAGAAGGGGAGGGAGGTATAAAAAGAATGAGGAGTGTAGCTAGAGAATGTTTAGCCACCTCCTCATTCATTGATTTTTTTGCGTAAGCAATCTGCTTATACAGTCATGATTTCTTTGTCTTTGGCAGCGAGCATGTCATCAATCTGTTTGATGTACTTGTCGTGAACCTTTTGCAGTTTAGCTTCAGAATTTTTCTGTTCGTCTTCAGCCATACCATCTTTCACTGCTTTTTTCAGTGCATCGATAGCGTCGCGGCGTGCATTTCTTACGCTCACCTTGGCAGTCTCACCTTCACCCTTGCACTGTTTAGCCAGCTGCTTACGGCGTTCTTCGGTCAATGGAGGGATACCCAGACGGATGATTTCACCGTTGTTTTCTGGCATGATACCCAGTTCCGAGTCAATGATAGCTTTTTCAATTACTCTAAACATGCTTTTGTCCCAAGGCTTGATAGCGATACTTCTGGCATCAGGAGTGCTTACAGCTGCTACGTTGTTGATTGGAACCATGCTTCCGTAAGAGTCTACGCGGATATTGTCAAGCAAGCGTACATCAGCTTTTCCTGCACGGATGTGTGCCAGAGCATCGTCAAGATACATTGTTGCCATATCCATTTTTTCTTCAGCTTCGCTGAGAATAGTTTTTGAATCTGCCATATATTCTTTTCTTTTTTAAGTTTATCTATTAAATGATAAGTATTTATGTGAACAAAAGTACGTTATTTTTTATTCATCTGCAATAGATTGGAATGGATTTGTAAACGGATGGGTCTGCTTGGCTGTTATTTTTTTTATTTGAGGGGAATACGAGATCCATAATTCTGCTTGCCTTGGAGGGTGACAGTTTGTCAAAATGTAAAATCGGAAGTGTGAGAATCTTGATTTTGCGTGTCATCGTAAAGTTGTTGGAAAATTTGCGATTGTGGAGTGACTGAATTTGATGTATATTATTATTTTACAGTGTGTTATGGTTAAAACAAGGATCTTTTTAATAGGGGCAAATAATTAGAAAATACAATGGATTAGGTGGTTTTTGTGGGGTAGAATACTAAAAATGTGCCAATCGTCGGCATATTTTTCCTCATTTTTCGACATATTTTTTGGAGAATAATTACATATTTTCTGAAAAATATGTCGAAGATCTCTGTATAAAAATAGTATAAAACCTACAAAACCATAGCAAGTGAGGGAAAAATCATCATAAAAATAGAATTTTTTCTTCTAGAATCTCTTTTTTGAGTGAAGGTTAAAAAACGGAATATCTCCATTTTGCTTACAAAAAGCAATGGAAAGCTGTTTTTTTACTTGATTTTTGATATTGGCTGTTTTTTGATTTCAAAAAAAGATTTCCAAACCGCTTGTTTGTGGAAAAATGTTGTTATATTTGTCCTCACTAAGACAATTATCATGAACCGAATGAAAAATTATATCATTATGACTGCGGGCGGACGAATGTGTCTGCACATGCCCAAAGGGATGGCCCCTCTGGGGTGAGCATAATGTATATATCGGTGTTTCTATGTGATACACGCCTGTGTAGGCAGGCATCTTTTTCTGTTTTTTCGAGAATAAACACATTTTATCTATTCATCATTCAGTCTTTTATTTCCAACAAGGAAATGAAGGAGTGAATGCCTTATATTTACGTTGCATGAAAGTATTAAAATTTGGAGGATCATCAGTTGGGTCGGTCAACAGCATGTTGAATGTCAAGAAGATTATCGAATCTGTAGACGACAATGTGATAGTAGTGGTATCTGCTTTGGGAGGCATTACCGATAAGTTGATTAAAACATCGCAAATGGCGGCTGCCGGCGAGTCGGGTTATGAGAAAGAAATGAAGGAGATAACCAACCGCCACATCGAAATGGTATATACGGTGATTCCGGCCGGGCAGAAAAGAGAATTACTACTAGACTGTGTAACGGAACTCCTGAATGAGCTGAAGGATATTTTTCAAGGGATTTTTCTTATCCGCGACTTGTCGCCAAAGACTTCGGCCACCATTGTGAGTTACGGCGAACGGCTCTCATCCATCATAGCGGCTGCTTTGATTGACGGGGCTGTATGGTATGATTCACGTTCTTTCATCAAGACCGAGAAAAAGCATAATAAGCATGTGCTTGACGCAGAACTGACCAACAAACTGGTGCATCAGACTTTTGAAAAACTGCCGCGCGTAGCGTTGGTACCGGGGTTTATCTCGTCGGACAAGAATACGGGTGAAGTGACTAACCTGGGTAGAGGAGGTTCAGACTATACAGCTTCTATCTTGGCTGCCTCTTTGGAGGCTGAGTCATTGGAAATATGGACCGATGTAGACGGCTTTATGACTGCCGACCCTCGTGTCATCAGCAATGCTTATCCTATTGCCGAACTGAGTTATATTGAGGCTATGGAACTGTGCAACTTTGGTGCGAAAGTGGTATATCCGCCTACTATCTATCCGGTATGCCATAAGAATATTCCTATCCTTATTAAAAATACGTTCAATCCGGATGCTCCGGGCACTATTATTCGTCAAGACATCGACCGTTCATCGAAAGCCATCAAAGGTATTTCTTCTATCAATGACACCAGTCTGATTACAATGACCGGACTTGGTATGGTGGGAGTGATTGGTGTAAACCACCGTATTTTCAAGGCATTGGCAGAAAACGGTATCAGTGTGTTCTTGGTGTCTCAAGCCTCTTCAGAGAACTCCACTTCTATAGGTGTAAGAAACGAGGATGCAGACTTGGCATGTGATGTGCTGAACGAGGAGTTTGCCAAAGAGATAGAAACCGGAGAAATTTCACCGATGAAAGCCGAATCGGACTTGGCCACAGTAGCTATCGTGGGAGAGAATATGCGACATACTCCGGGTATAGCCGGAAAACTGTTTGGCACTTTGGGAAGAAACGGTATCAATGTGATTGCTTGCGCACAGGGTGCTGCCGAAACCAATATCTCATTTGTAGTGAACCGCAATTCCTTGAGAAAGACTTTAAACGTGATTCACGATTCTTTCTTCCTTTCAGAATATCAGGTGCTGAACTTGTTTATTTGCGGTATTGGAACAGTAGGAAACAGTTTGATAGAGCAGATAAACGGACAACAGGAGCGCTTGAAGCAAGAACGTGGATTGAAACTCCGTGTGGTGGGTATCGCCAATGGACACAAGGCCTTGTTTGACCGGGGAGGAATCAATCTGGACAACTATCGTCAGGAACTGGAGGAGAAAGGTATCACTTCTTCGCCTCAGGTGCTGCACGATGAGATTATCGGAATGAATATTTTTAACTCGGTATTTGTTGACTGTACAGCCAATGAAGGTATTGCCTCTCTTTATAAAGGTTTCCTCAGCCATAACATTTCGGTGGTGGCTGCCAATAAAATTGCGGCTTCGGCTGAATATGTGCGCTATGCCGAACTGAAACACATTGCCCGACAACGTGGAGTGAAGTTCTTGTTTGAAACCAACGTAGGGGCAGGACTTCCGGTAATCAATACTATCAATGACTTGATAAACAGCGGAGACCGTATTCTGAAAATAGAAGCAGTGGTAAGTGGTACTCTCAACTATATCTTTAATGAACTGAGTGCGGAAGTACCTTTGAGTGAGACCATCAGAAGAGCCAAGGAGGAAGGCTATTCAGAGCCGGACCCTCGTTTGGACCTGAGCGGGAAGGATGTGATTCGTAAATTGGTGATTTTGGCACGTGAAGCTGGTTATTGTCCTGAGCAGGAAGATATAGAGAAGCATCTCTTTATTCCGGATGAGCTTTTTGAAGGGGCGCAAGAAGACTTCTGGAAGAAACTGCCATCTCTGGACAAGGAGTTTGAGGAGAAGCGCAGACTGCTGGAAGAAAAGAAGATGCGCTGGCGCTTTGTGGCACGCTGGGAAGACGGCAAAGGAGTAGTGGCTCTAGAGGAAGTGGACAGTAAGCATCCATTCTATAATCTGGAAGGTAGCAACAATATCATTCTGCTTACCACCGAACGTTATAGAGAATATCCGATGCAGATTCAGGGATATGGAGCCGGAGCCAGTGTGACTGCTGCCGGTGTATTTGCCGATATTATGAGCATAGCCAATATTTAAGCAGGCTGCCGAAGTTTTCTGAAACAAGAACTGTCAAGGAATGGTAAACCGTTGTGGTTCGGTGATAAGACAAAAGAAGGCTGGATTCCAATAGCGAGGAATCCGGCCTTCTTGTTGTTCAAAGGGGTATTACATTGTAGTAATATCACTTTGTTTAGAATGTATGGAAGTTCAGTTTCTTGTCTACAATCATACCATCAGTTGGTTGCAGGTTGAATGTTCCATTCTTCTTGGCTTTCAGTTTGATGACAATCAAGTCGGTAGAGCCTTCCAGCATCTCTTTCTCACCTGTATTTACGAAAGTAGGATACAATGACTTGGTACCATTAGTATGCAGGCGGTCGTAAGTAAGGTTTTCCATCTGTTTGATGTTAAGCGGTTCGATGCCGACAAACTCAAACAGGTTCTGGTCGTAAGGCAAGGCAAAACTGAATGCATTGACCGATTTCAAGTCAATTCCCTTGACGGCAACCGTCACGATTTCTCCTGCCTTGAAATGCTTCTTCGAAGGAGTAACCTCCAGTTTTCCTGCCAAATCGTCTTTCTGGTTGTCGGTATTCACTCCTTCTTCCAGCTGAGTAGCCACCACAGAAATGTCGTAAGAGTCAATCAGGTTGTTTCTGTTAATGTCGCCCACACTGATGTATCCGTCAAAGTCACCGTCACCTTTTCTCAATCCGGTATAGTTGGTGTAGGAAGTGAAGTCGTTCATATCAATCTTGTTGTCATTGTTGATGTCTCCCGGGATATAACTTTCGGTACCAGGCACTTTGAATACATAGATTTCACGTGCAGAACCATAGTTGCCCACAGCTTCCGAAACAGAAAGTTTGATGTAACGTGCAGTAGGATGTTCCTTAAACTCAAATACCTTCACATCCGAGTTGCGCTCCCAGTTGAAGTCTCCGGCTTCAGTCCATTCCTGCTTGTCGATGCTATAAGCCACTTTACCCTTCAAGAACAGACCGTTTCCACTATCCAGACGTCCTAAGTAGTGGAACTTGTCGAGCTGGTTGAAGGTCTTCAAATCAATAATCAGTTCAAAAGGTACAGCCTTCTTGCCATACTCAGAATGCCAGATGTCGCCTGTTTCGTGGAAATCGAACATACATTCAGTGCCGAACTGGCTAGGAGCAGAACATTCACCCGACAATCCGTGGATAGCAAATTCCAGAGGATTCGGTTTGGTAGTGGCAGAGAATTCTTTCCATTCTGAATATCCGTCCTTGTTAACAGCACGGATAGCAAACTGATATTCTTTTTCAGCTTCTAGACCTTCAAAGAGTAGAGAATTGTCTTTGATGGTGCTATAGATCATACCATTCAGTTTGATTTCATAGAAGTCGGCGTTGGCTACCTTGCTCCAAGTAGGTTTTAAGGTATATGCCTGGATATCCCCTTCTTGGAAAGTTGCATTTGGTGCCTGCAAGCTGCCCTGAGATTGCAGCAACTGTTCGGTAGTATCGTATTCATATCCCTTTACAGTGACAGTAACCGGTGTAAGAGTGATGTCTGTTTTTGCCAGTTTTACATGTAATACCGGATTCTTTATAATTTTTACAGAAGCAAATTCGCTGCCGGGAGTAGCATACTGGTTCATATCAGGCGCCTCTTCATAATAGATGCAGTTTTCGCTTCGGTTCAACTCATCCAAGGAAGCCACTTCTGCCAGTTTCACCTTCTTTCCTCCCACTTTGGCAACAACCGCTTTCGGTTTTGCAGTCAGGTTGATGCGGAGTTCGGTAGCCTTTTCTCTGACAAATCCGTTGAAGTCGCCCTTGGTAGCATGAATGGTGACAGTAGCTTCTTGCTTGTCGTTCAATTCAGATTCAATGACCGTAGTAGCACATTGTTTTCTCTTGTAAGATTCAGTGATACCATCATCGTCATATTCGGTAGTTTCATTATGCCGGAACGGATATACCTCGTAAATACGCAGGCTCTTGTCGATTTCAGACACATTGTTTCCTGCATTGTTCATGGCAATGATGGCACCGCGACGTACAAAGACAGGCAGTTTCCACAACGGTGCTTCATAGTTGTTGATGATACGTCCGCCTTGATAGACATCCCCAGTGAAATAGTCCACCCATTCGCCTTCAGGCAAGTAGATTCCGTTTCGTATATCGTTGCCTTTTTCATCAGCCTGAGTATTTTGGTAGATAGGTGCCACCAGGAAGTCACGTCCGAACAAGTATTGATATTGGGTCGATTTACCGAGAGTATATTCGTTAGGATATTCCAGGAACATGGCTCTAATCATAGGAAGACCATCAACTGCTTCTTTGGCAATGCTGTAAGAGTAAGGCAACAACTGCGATTTCAGCTTCAGATACATACGGTTGATAGAGGCAGCCGGTTCACCCAAGATATGCGGATATTTAGGGTTAGCTCCCCATCCGTCCATATTCAGTTCCATAGGAGTCCAGGTTTTCCATTGGAAGTCGCGTACGTTGACCGGTACGTTCTTTCCACCAAAAATGCCGTCCATGTCTGAAGTAATGTTAGGCTGTCCGGAAAGTCCGGAACCGATGTAAGTCGGGATGTGGAAACGGATATACTCCCATTCACCTCCAGTCTGGTCGCCTGACCATATTCCGGCATATCGCTGTGTTCCAGCCCATCCGTCAAGAGAAATGATGAACGGGCGTGCATCGTTGCCGTAGTACGGCATAATTTGTCCTACATCAGCCACTCCGTTCAGTCCAAATGAATATCCGGCACCTACCCATGCCACGTCGGTTTTCAAGACACGTACTCCCGCATCGCGCACTTCTTTGATGATGTCACGCTGCAACAACGGTTCCACCTCCTTTTTCGGATGCAGGTCAGATTGAGTCCAGAGTCCGATTTCCACTCCGTTTTTGCGTGCATAGTCACCCAGTTCCTTCAAGTTCTGGATATTTCCGTCCAAAGTGCCGGTCTGACCATACCCTGCACCATATCCGTCATTAGGCAAGAGCCATCCCAAAGGCATGTCATGAGCTTTGTATCGGTCGATAACGGCACGGGCGGAGAACTGGTAGTTTCCTTTTTCCCCATTCAGTGATTCTTTGACTCCACCATTGTCCTTCTGGCTTTCTTTATATTTCTTTCCATCTTCAAAAAGAATCCCTTTTTCATCCTCTTGCCAGTAGTCGCGGTTATAAGCATTCAAGTGTCCTTGAAAAAATCCGAATTTAGGGAGTAACACCGGATTACCAGTCAACTGATAGAAATTGTTTAGGTTTTCAACAGCTCCGTCGCCTACCATGCAGAACATATCCAGGTAGTCCGATTCATGAGATAATTTGACAACCCCTTTCTGTTTGGCTCCGAAGTCGTAGTTTCCCTTTTTGAAAGTATGGAACAAGATGCCATATCCATTGGTAGACCAATAGAAAGGAGTAGGAGAAGCTACTCCTCCATCTGTCCAACTGTTTTGGTTGACAATGGCAATAGCTTTACCCTTATGAGAGAAGCGTCCGTTTTGCACTCCTCCTCCATAAAAATATTCCTTGTCATGTTCTTTCAGTGTGATAGTCACTTTATCCTTGTCAAAAGCCACAGGAGCCAATGATTCCATTACTACCTTGTTGGTTTTAAGGTCTTTTATAGACATCAATGCGGTGTTTTTGTCTAATGTAATCAGGATTCGTTCGGTAGAGATAATAATCTCTCCCCCTTTGTCTTCAGCAGTTAACGACTGTACCGTTTTTCTAGGGTTGTCCAATAAAATCTGTGCTTCAGGTTGGGCTTGAGGGTTTCTGATAATGCCTCCATTATTATCCTGGAAAATGCGGAAAATATTATTTCCGTAAAAGTCGAAAGTCATTCGCTGGTTGTTTTGCAGGATAACTTCAAAAGAGGTAGGATTCAACTGGTTGATAGAAACGATACGTTGTTGTGGAGAAGTTTCAGTACCATCCAAAGAGTTTGTAGTAATATTGTAACTAGGTACCCCAGCTACTGTCAGAGGTATAGACAACGCAAGTACCATTGATTTCAATATTCTTGATTGGTTATTTTTCATGATTTGAATTTATTATAGTTTGATTTAAGTTTAATAACTTCTAGATGTTTTGTTTTTAAGGTAAAAACATCAGTCAATTATAAGTGGGGCAAAGGTATTTAGAATTCTTGGAAATAAGGAATTTTTTCAAGAATTATTTTAGGTGGAAAAGATACTTTATTGTCTGTATATTTATTAAAATACTTACTAAATGTCAAATAAATCAAAAAGCCTCTTGACAAACCAAGTAGTCAAGAGGCTTTTCTAAAAAATATTATGTATGGTAAGAGTTATCGGTTTTTGTACATATTTTCATAGTAGTTTTGATAATCACCGCTAGTTACACTCTTTACCCAATCTTGGTTTTCCAAATACCAAATAATGGTTTTAACAATACCATCTTCAAATTTAGTTTCCGGTTCCCATCCCAATTCACGAGTGATTTTAGTAGGGTCAATAGCATATCTTTGGTCGTGTCCTAATCGGTCTTTTACGAAAGTAATCAAGGAGTCATTAATCCAGTCAATCTTGATTTCTCCGTTTTCATCCAGTTCCTTCTTTTTAAGTATCTTGCGGTATTCCAGATTTTCAGTCATCAAGCGATGGATAGTGGCAATGGTTTGTTTTACTATCTCAATATTCTGTCGTTCGTTATGTCCGCCCACATTGTAGATTTCGCCATTTTTTCCTTTGCGTATTACTAAGTCTATAGCTTTGCAATGGTCTTCTACATATAGCCAGTCGCGTATATTACTTCCATCGCCATATACAGGCAGGCGTTTTCCCTCCAATATATTTTTGATAATTAAAGGTATCAGTTTTTCTGGGAATTGGTATGCTCCATAATTATTAGAGCAACGTGTGATAGTGACAGGCATTTTATAAGTGTCGTGATATGCCATGACAATCAAGTCAGCGCTAGTTTTTGAAGCACTATATGGACTATGTGGACAAAGAGGAGTTTCTTCGGTGAAGAATCCTTCTTTACCCAAGGAACCATAGACTTCATCGGTAGAAACTTGATGGAACTTTACCTCCTTTCTCCAAGTAGGATATCCATGCTCGTCTTTCCCGGTAACCCATGCACGTCGTGCTGCATCCAGTAGGTTCTGAGTGCCTAAAATGTTTGTTTGGAGGAAAAGCTGAGGGTCTTCTATGCTGCGGTCCACATGGCTTTCGGCTGCAAAATTGACGATATAGTCAAATCGGTAGTCAGAAAACAATTGGTCTGCCAAATCCTTGTCGCAGATATTTCCTTTAATAAAAAAGCATCGGTCATTATCTACATCCTTAGCTATGGTACCTAAATTACCTGCATAGGTTAATGCATCAAGTATAACTACTCTTACATCTTCATGTTTGGATAAGATATATTTAACGTAGTTTGCTCCGATAAATCCGGCTGCTCCTGTCACTAGATAAGTTTTCATATAATATGTCGCTTTATTTCAACACGCAAATTTCGGAAAGATTTTTTAATTCGGCAAAAAATTAGTCGTTTAATTCAATGACTTCCAAATCAGAGAAGACACTTTGATGGACAGAGAATCTTACGAGTGTCCTTACGGTATGGAATCCATATTTACCGGCAGCTCCGGGATTGATATGTAGCAGTTTCAGTTGGGGGTCATACTTAACTTTCAGAATATGAGAGTGCCCACTGATGAACAGTTGAGGCGGATTGGCAATCAGCTCCTCTTTAATAGACAAGTCATATTTACCCGGATAGCCGCCGATATGCTTCATAATCACTTCGGCATCTTCTATATGGAAACGGGTGGTGCAAGGAAACATTTGTCGCATCTGTTGTCCGTCTATATTGCCATATACGGCTCTTAAGGGTCGGAATTGTTGCAGTTTTTCTACTACTTCAAGTGAGCCGATATCTCCGGCATGCCAGATTTCATCACATGATTCGAAATACTTTAGGTATTTTTCGTCCCAATAGCCATGTGTATCCGATAAAAGTCCGATTTTTTTCATTTTGCGTAATAATGATTCATTTGGAATTGTCGGACAAAGATAGTACATTTGGGAAAACTAGAACCTGGATGTTATGGAAAAACACTATCAATACTTTAATCGTGATATCAGTTGGCTATCTTTTAACCATCGTGTACTTCTAGAGGCCGATGATGATACTCTTCCGCTTTATGAGCGTATCAATTTTATCTCCATCTATTCATCTAACTTGGAGGAGTTTTTCAAGGTACGTGTAGCAGAACACCGCGCTGTGGCTTCGGGAGGGAAGAGTGAGGATATGACCATACCGCAAGCCAAAGCCTTGATAGCAGAAATCACTTCCATCGTCAATCAGCAGCTGGAAGATCGTATTCGTATTTATGAGCAGAAGATTCTTCCAGAGTTGAGGCGAAATCATATTGTGTTTTTTCAAAGCTATCAGGAAATAGGAGAAGGTCATCGTGCTTTTATTCATCGTTTCTTTATGGAGGAGGTGTTTCCGTATCTGCAACCTGTCAAGATAGAAGAAGACAAGGTGCGTATGTTTTTGCGCGACAAAAGGCTATATCTGGCGGTGAGAGTGCGTACATTGAGTGAGGGGAAGTATGAGCATTTTATAATCAAGATGCCTTATATCAAGGTCAGTCGTTTTGTAGAGCTTCCTCGAGTGGGAGAGGATTATTATCTGATGTTTTTGGAGGATATTATTCAAGCCAACCTTGATGAAATCTTTATAGGCTATGAGGTGGTATGTAGCTATTGTTGTAAGATTTCACGAGATGCCGATGTCTTTGTAGATGATGTGCCTGCCGAGCAGATGGTGGCAGAACTGAAAGAAAAAGTGAAGAAGCGCAAGATAGGAGCGATAGCACGTTTTGTATACGACCGTAATATGCCTTCCGACTTTCTGTGTTTCTTGATGCAGGTGTTTCATGTGGACGAGGAGGAGCTAGTGCCGGGTGATTGTCATCTGAATCTGGAAGATCTCTCTCACCTTCCATCTCCTAATCCGAGTGTTGAATCATTGAAGAAGCCGCTTCCTTTGTGCCTGAAGGGGTTGGATATGCCACATTATATGTTTCGTCGTATAGCGAAGCGGGATTTGCTGTTGCATTATCCGTATCATAGCTTTGACCATTTTATTCGTTTCCTTCATGAAGCAGTACACGACCCTTTATGTAGTGAAATCATGATTACACAATACCGGGTAGCTGAACATTCAGAAGTAAT
Organism: Phocaeicola sp.; assembly: GCA_029257865.1. Lineage (GTDB taxonomy): Bacteria > Bacteroidota > Bacteroidia > Bacteroidales > Bacteroidaceae > Phocaeicola. Next base: position 55,466 of record JARIAN010000103.1, on the reverse strand, counting down.
CAATGCATTGATTGCTGCGGCGCAAAACGGTAAGAAAGTAACTGTTTTTGTAGAGTTGAAGGCTCGTTTTGATGAAGAAAACAATATGGCTACGGCCGAACTGATGCGTAAAGCTGGCATCCAGATTTTTTTCAGTATCCCGGGGCTTAAAGTACATGCCAAAGTGGCATTGGTGCTTCGTCGCAATCAGAAAGGAGAGCAGATACGCAGTTATGCATATATTAGTACAGGTAATTTCAACGAGCAGACAGCCAAAATATATTCTGATATTGCTCTGTATACTTGCAATCGGATAATGGTGGATGACCTTCATAACTTATTTCTCTATTTGAGGAAAGAGTTGGATGAACCTCATTTCAAGCGTTTGCTAGTAGCACGTTTCAATCTGTTGCCGGAACTTAAACAACTGATTCATCATGAGATATGGTTGGCAAGGCAAGGAAGGGTGGGGAGAATTGTGCTGAAGATGAATGCTTTGCAGGATTTAGGAATGATAGATGAACTATATCATGCCAGCGAGGAAGGGGTACAGATAGACTTGATAGTAAGAGGTATCTGTTGTTTGATGCCGGGAAAGACATTTAGTCAAAACATTCGCGTAACCCGTATTGTAGATAGTTTTTTGGAGCATGCTCGTGTGTGGTATTTTGGCAATGACGGCAATCCGAAATTATTCTTAGGTTCTCCCGACTGGATGCGTCGCAATTTGCATCGTCGTATAGAGGCAATTACTCCGGTTTTGGATAAGGATTTGAAGCAGGAGTTGGTGGATATGCTTCAGATTCAACTTGCTGCCAACTGGAAGGCCTGTTGGGTAGACAGTGAACTTCATAACTTATTCAAGCGCACTTCTCATGAGCCGAAAGTACGTGCTCAGTATGATTTTTATCAGTATCTGCTTCAAAAGGGAGATGCCGAAGTAAGGTTGCCAAGAGAGTGAAAATGATATAAACAAAGAAATCCCAGTCACCCTGTTAAACTAGAGTTTGGTGGCTGGGATTTCTTTGAATAGGAGTATCAACTTATGGCAGTTGCAGTTTCAATTTGACGAAGTTTTTCACAAATTCAACTGTGCCGTCAATACCCAATACCGAAGAGTCTATACATAGATGATAAGTGGCTGCAGCCCCCCATGTATTGTAGCTGTAGTAATTATAATAAGCAGAGCGTTTCTTATCTGCTTTTTCCATTAGCTCTTCTGCTTCCTCCTCGTCAATACTCATGGTTTCCATCAAGCGTTTGATACGAGCTTCAGGAGAAGCGGAGATAAAGACATTGACACATCTTGGAAAGTCACGCAAGATATAGTCGGCGCATCGTCCTACAAACAAGCACGATTTCTCTTTGGCGAGATGTTTGATGACATCGCTCTGTATTTTAAAGAGTGAGTCGTTGCTTAAATATGAATTATATGGATAAGCTCCTTCCGTAATGAAAGGGAAACGTGTTCCGAAAAGTCCCCCTAAAATACTTTGTGAAGCTTTTTCATCAGCCTTTTCAAAAAACTCCCGGCAAAGACCACTTTCGTCTGATGCTAGATTGATAAGTTCTTTATCATAGAATGAGATACCTAGTTCTTTTGCCAATTTCTCCCCTATCTCTTTTCCGCCACTACCTAGCTGGCGTCCCAGATTAATCACATAGTGTTCATCCATAGCTGTAATTTATTTATAAGTTTGTATAAGGCAAACTTACTAAAAAAATGCGGAAAGAGAAAATATCTTCATAAAGATAACCCGTTGGCAAGATTATAAAGGATAAAAGAATCAAAATTTGTGTTACTCTACCGATATTTACCAAAATAAATGTGGTGAAAACTATAATGGATAGATATAGATTTCGTATGTGTATATCCCATACTCTGTTATAGGTAGTAGGTATCTTTTAGCTTTGAAGAAAATAGATGTTTTGAAGAAAGAATCCTCATCCTGCCTGTATGATTAACAGGAAGAGAATTCTTAAGTGTCTTATAGTTTACAGCTATTTCTTAAATACGGAGAGGTTACCGAATCTTTGTTTGAAAGCATTTCTTCAGGTGTCCCTTCAAATATGATTTTACCACCTTCATTTCCGCCTCCCGGACCGACTTCTATCACATAGTCAGCTGCTTTAAGTACTTCTAGGTTATGTTCAATCAGAAATAATGAGTTGCCTTTATCTACAAGGTTGTTGAATAGTTCTATGATATGTTGGACATCTTGCAAGTGAAGTCCATCGGTTGGCTCATCCAAAACTAGGATTTGTCCTGATTGATTTAAGTAAGAAGCTAGTTTCATTCGTTGCAATTCTCCCCCAGATAAAGTAGACAAAGCCTGATTCAGGTGAAGATAAAACAGACCAACATCAGCAAGAGACTTTAACTTTTGTTCGATGATTGTGCCATTGAAATGTGCACTTGCCTGTCTGACTGTCAAGTCCATGGTCTGTGCAATATTTAATCCGTTCAGTTGATATTGAAGTGCTTCCTTTGAGTAGCGGAGACCGCCGCAAGACTCACAGACTGTTTCGATGGAATCCATGAAAGCCATTTCCGATATGATGACTCCTTTTCCCTGACATACAGGACAAGCACCTTCTCCATTAAAGGAAAACAGTCCGACTTTTTCTCGACTTGATTTGGCGAACATTTTTCGGATGTCATCAGCCACACCGAGATAGGTCGCCGGAGTAGAGCGCAAGTTCGCACCGATACTTTTCTGACTGATTAAAGTGACTTCATCCCCTATCTGATTATGAAGAGCCTGCATGAGCGAACTTTTACCAGAACCAGCAACACCAGCAATTACCATGAGTACCCCTTTCGGAAATCTAGCATTTATATGTTTTAGGTTATGAAGAGAAAGGTCTTTCATGTCTATCCATCCTGTGGCCTTACGGACATTGGATTTAACTCCTTTATGTTCTCGCAATAACCTTCCGGTAAGGGTATCATTGTGCAATAACTGCTGATATGAGCCTTCAAAAAGAATCTCACCTCCTAAAGTTCCCGCACCTGGCCCCATGTCGATGATATGGTCGGCAATTTCCATTATTTCTTTATGATGCTCCACTATAAGTACGGTGTTGCCACGGTCGCGGAGTTGTAAGATGGCATTGCTCAGACGATGAATATCATGGCTATGCAGTCCTACACTGGGTTCATCTAAAACATATAACATATCGGAGAGAGACGAATTGTTGTATTTCGCAATTTTACAACGTTGCGCTTCTCCCCCCGACAGCGTACCCATAGGACGGTCAAGCGTCAAGTAATCAAGTCCTATATTGATTAAAGCATTGATACGATTTCGTAAAGCAGCTTTCGTATCAACAGCTATAGGGTTATCGATGCCATCTAGCCATGACAAGATTTCTAGAAGAGGCATCTGTGTGATATCAGCAATGTTTTTGCCACAAATTTTACAGGAAAGTATCTTTGGATTCAATCGTTTTCCATGACATTCTGGACAAGGTCCCTGCGTGACAATCGGCTCCAGTTTCTTCCAGTGTACCTTTGCATCATCACGTTTCAACATACGATTCATGCGATACATGAGTCCCTCATACTTGCCGTTCTTGTAATAATCGGCTGGAGGATTTTTTAATGTCATTGGCTCCTGATAAAGAAAAAGGTGCATTTCGGCAGGTGTAAAATCTTTGATTTTCTTATTTGGATCATACAATCCGCAAGCACCATAATACAACCAACGCCATTGCCCCGGCTCATAGGCTACATAATTTATAACACCTTCTTCATTTAGACTTTTATTAAAATCAACAAGCTTGTGCACATCTATTTCCGTAATCTCGCCAAGTCCGTCACATCTTGTACATCTTCCTTGCGGATGATTAAAAGAAAAAGAATCGGAGTATCCGACGAAAGGTTGTCCTACACGTGAGAATAGCAAACGCAACAGACTGTATATATCAGTATAAGTACCTACTGTGGAGCGAGTCTGTCCCGAGGGTTTGCGCTGATCTATTACGATAGCTGGAGGAAGATTTTCTACCCTGCCTACCGCTGGTCTTCCATATTTGGGAAGGTATCGTTGAGTAAAACTAGGAAATGTATCGTTCAACTCTCTTCTTGACTGTGCTGCTATCGTATCAAGTACCAAAGAACTTTTTCCAGAACCTGAAACGCCAGTAACTACAGTTATCTGATGCTTGGGAATTTCTACCGAAACATGTTTCAAATTATTCTGTGTAGCATCAATTACCCGAATCTTATCTTTCATCATATATATTTACTTAGGATTATTGAAATAACAATCTGTAATAGTTTATTTTATTACTATAGAATTTCAAGTGTTTCTTCACGTTCTTTCCGTTTGAAATGACTTGGAGAAGGTTCTGCGTTGACAGCTGGATATCCTATAGGAAAAATAGCGGTAAGTGTATAATCTTTCATAGATGGATAGATGGATTGTAGCAGTGATGCGTCAAAATGTCCCACCCATGTTGTAGCTAGTCCCAAGTTGGCTATCTGTAACATGATGTGCGTAGCCACTATGGCTGCATCTGTTTCTGCAAATGCATGTCCGTCATAAGAGCGGACCCAACCTTCATCCTTTCTGTATCCAACCACAAGAAAATCTTTTGCACCGAATGTGAATTTCGTAGCCTGGCTTATATTTTCTTTCGCTTTGGCGGTTTTCATCCAAAAAATCTTTACCGGCTGTTTATTTACAGCCGTTGGAGCTAAGCCAGCTGCATTTATTATTTGTTCTATCAGATTATCTTCTACTACTCTGTCGGAGAACTGCCTGCATGAGTATCTGTCTTTTATTAACTGTTTGAACTCCATATATATAATCTAAAATTATTTTATAAAATAGCCAACTTCAGCTCCAAGTTTATCTATGATTGTTTGAGGATTGATTTCTACGGTCAGTCCGATTTGTCCGCCTGAAATATAGATTGTTTTCCATGCCAAGGCTGATTTTTCAACATAGATGGGTAATTTTGTTTTCAGACCGAAAGGGGAACATCCGCCATGTATGTATCCTGTCAGTTCTTCAAACTTCTCGGGCTGTAGCATTGTGAGATTCTTGACATTGACAAATTCAGCTGCTTTTTTCATGTCAATTCTGTTTGCTGCCGGAAGACAAAAGACATAATAACCTCCATGATGGTCTGTGGTCACCAGGGTCTTGAACAGACGTTCTATAGAGAATCCCATATAATTTGCCACATCAACAGCAGCAATAGGTCCATTGATAGTGGGGTATTCATGAATTTTATAATCAATTTTATAGTGGTCTAGCTCCACTAATGCAGCTGTAGTTTTTTCCATATTATAATCAGTTATATAAATGTGATATGGTGACTGGATTACAGTAAATCCAATCACCATGATAATTGACTTTTTGATTCCTTGTAATTAAGGCTGATTAGAAGTCAATATTTTCACCTTCGTACAAAGCGATGTAAAGTTTTTCAATGTCCTCTACCGAAGTGTTACGAGGATTGAATGAAGTACATACGTCCTTGAATGCATTTTCTGCCATACGGTGCACCTCTTTCATCCATGCATCTTTTTCGATACCGTATTCACGGATAGAGGCAGGAACGTTGATTTCTTTCTTCAGATTTTCAACGGCGGTGATAAATTCGCCTGTCGTATTCAGACCAATCAGTTTAGCCAAATCTTCGAAACGATTAGTTACTTTAGCATTATAGCGCATTACGTTTGGAAGAGCCAAAGCATTGGCACGGCCATGAGGAATGCCGAATACACCACCCATCTGGTGAGCCATAGAGTGTACAATGCCCAACCATGCATTTGTAAATGCATATCCTGCAAGTGCAGAGGCATCGTGCATATTCTGACGAACAACACCGTCTTCAAGGTTTTCAGTCGCCTTCTTCAAATTGTCGAAAATCAATTGTATGCTGCCTTTTGCAAATGCATCTGCATAGTTGTCATCCACATTCGAAGTGTAAGCTTCGATGGCATGTGTCAAGGCATCCATACCTGTATTTGCAGTGATATCTGCCGGCATTGATTTACAGAGGTCACCGTCTACGATTGCTAAGTCCGGTTGGAGTTCGTGAGAAGCCAACGGATATTTCACTCCCTTTTCACGGTCGGTGATTACTGCCAAAGAAGTGGTTTCAGTACCAGTACCGCTTGTTGAAGGGATAGCTGCGAAACGTGCCTTTTTTCTCAACTCAGGAATGCCGAATGGAGTAATTAGTTGTTCGAAAGTTAAATCAGGATGTTCGTAAAGTACCCACATGGCCTTCGCTGCATCAATTGATGAAGTACCTCCTAAGCCGATAATCCAGTCAGGCCCGAATTCAGAGATGAAAGCAGCACCTTTCTTTACGGTTTCGAGTGAAGGGTCTGCCTCTACTCCTTCGAACACCTTGTATTCAACACCCATTTCAGCTAACATAGTTTCGGCGCGTTGGAGGCTGCCATTGCGTGTGGTAGAACCTTTCCCCGTTACGATAACCGCTTTCTTGCTGTTGATTGTCTTTAATTCTTCTAGAGAACCGTTTCCATGGAACAATGTCCCAGAACCATACAATTTTGCCATAATAACTTGTTGTTTTAAAGTGTTTAATTGTTTGTTTCTTAATCACAATGCAAAAGTACTGCATTCCATCGGGACTGAAGTTATCCAAAATCTACCATAATTTATACATTTGCTTTTATGGCTGATTTCGTAGTTTATTCTTTAATTGGACTGGTGTCATTGCAAATTTCTGTTCTACGTATTTATTCAGTGCTGCCTGAGAAGAAAAGCCGAAATCGATTGAAATCTCCTTTATGCTCAAGTGACCGATGGCTAAAGTCTTCTTCAGTTCCAAGTTAAGTTTCTCATGGATGATTTCCAAGGGGGTCAATCCGCAAAAATGTCTGCAGACTTCTGTAAGGCGCTTAACCGAGACATTTAAGTCTTTTGCATAAGAACTTGCAATCCTGTTCTCTTTAAATTCGCGGTCTACCATCTCTCTAAAAGCTATATATAAAGAGGTGTCTTCATTGTCTGTTGCGACCAAAGCCTTTTCTGGACATGCATTAATTAACTTCATAATTATAATCTTGATAAACAATTTAATCTGCATCTTATTCACCAGATTAAAGTCTTTATATAAGTCACAAATAGAATGCCATATATGGATTATCTCGCTAAAGATGTCTTTCTTGTTTTCAAAGGAAACATAATTCACGCGCTTTTGTAAATCAATGTTGTAGTCTTTCAGGTCATTATGTAATATTTCAGAGCAAAAAACCGTTTCATCAAACAGAATCACGTATGCTTTGGTATCTGAAGATATATTGGCAATATGTAGCTGGTGGGGGAATAACAGAGAAGCGGACTGCGGTCCCATCTTATTCTGCTCAAAATCAACAGTCAGGTCGATATTACCTTCTTCTAGCAATATAAGCTGGAAGAAATTATGACGATGTAGTCTATTCTGATTTTTCAGTCTATCAACTTCTTCAAGATAGAAATTGACACAAGGTGTACCTTGGGTATATGTATCTAAATGCTGTTCATTAATTATCATAAGTTTTGCTTTTATATAAGTATAACATCAAATAGGTTTCAAATATAAGAAAATAGAACTTATATCAGCTATTTTCTATATCAAAATAGTCGTAAACAATAAAATCATAAAATACGTTGAACTGTGTGCTACTTTAGATTATTAAAGATATGTTTTCATCATGATTGTGATAATAATTTGGTTGGCATAAGGCTTCATCTTAAAAAATGTCTATCTTTTCATCTTAGTAATTTTCTCTGTTTTTCTGTTACAAGTGTGAGGAGGGTATAGCTCATGTCAGGGGTATGAATACAGATGTGTAATTTATGCGGTCACCTTCTTTAGTGTATGGAGGCACTGGGATTATCTTTATGCCCTATTTGCCAAATGTTATCTTGAAAGGGTGTTTGGGTTATAAATTGATTGTAAAATTACGTTTCCTGTAAATCCGAGAATTTCAATAATGGTCATTCTAGCAGCTAGAAATAAATCTTTATGCCTTATTTATACAGTAATAAGTCGTTTATGCAGCGGTATGCTGGAATCTTACCGTCATTTTTTCTCAATCTTTTAATCATTTTCTTCAAAATAATTATATATTTTTCTTGAAATGCTTATAAGATTCTTCTAAAATGTCAGCATGATTTTATCCTTGTAGCAGGAAATTGGGACAAACTTGTCTTCAGACACTCTAGAATAGTCTATTACGTGAAGAGTAATATTGTATCTATTTTGCTGATATATAAACAGATATATTTAATTTGGATATTCAGGAATCAGAAAAAAAGAATCATCATGAGGCGTCTGTGATTTTTTTCGATTCTCAGTCATTTTAAAATACAATTTGACACATTGCTTTTTTCTTGCAGAAAAGAATCTGGAGGAGAAGCCGGTTAGATGGTTCGTTTATGGTGCTTGAAATGTTGGAACTGCCTGTAAAGAGCAATTCCAGCCACTATGCTGGCCAGTACATCCGAGATAGGCATGCTGAACCATATTCCATTTACACCCCATATCATGGGCAAGAATATCAGACAAGGGGTGAGGATAAGGATTTGCCGGTTGAGTGACAGGAAAATGGCTTTCCGTGCCATGCCGATGCTTTGGAAGAAGTTGGAAGTAACCATTTGAAAGCCGATGATGGGGAAAGTCATGATGACGATTCGCAGTCCGTGGCAAGCCGTTTGTATTAGTTGTTCGTCGGAAGTGAAGGTGGCTATCATCAGTTCCGGGAACAGTTCACCTATGAGGAATCCCCCCGTAGTGATGAGGGTGGCGGTTACGACTGTCAGCTTTAGCACACGGTCTACGCGATGTAAGTTTCCGGCTCCAAAATTATATCCTGCAATAGGTTGCATTCCCTGGTTGAGTCCCATCACAACCATGACGAAAAGGAAGGCGATGCGGTTGATGATGCCAAAGGCTCCGATGGCCATATCTCCGTCGTATTGCTTCAAACCTTTATTGATGAGGATGACAATGACGCACGACGCCATGTTCATGAAGAAAGGAGCTAGCCCGATGCCGATGATGTTTCTTACTAAGGGCCAGTGAAGATGATAGATACCTTTGCAGAAATGTACCACTTCATTCTTGTTGCTGAGGAGCTTGGCGAGCCAGCAGAGCGAAATCATTTGCGAAAGGATGGTGGCAAAGGCTGCACCCTGTATCCCTAAGTTGAAGCCGTAGATAAACAAGGGGTCGAGTATGGTATTGATGACAACGGTCAGTATGGTGGCTATCATTGCTTTTTGGGGATGCCCGGTAGAACGGAGCACAGCGTTCAATCCCAGATAGATATGGGTAATGATGTTTCCTAGCAGGATAATGACCATATAGTCTCTGGCATAGGGCAGGGTGGCGTCACTGGCACCGAAGAAATGGAGGATAGGGTTCAGGAAAATGAGGGTGACGGCAGTGAAGAGCAGTCCGATGACCAGGTTAAGCGAAACCACATTTCCTAAGATGAGTTGTGCGCTGCGGTAGTCTTTTTGTCCGAGTTTGACCGAGATTAGCGAAGAAGCTCCTACTCCAACAAGAGAGCCGAAGGCTGCAGCCAGGTTCATCAGCGGAAAGGTGATAGCGAGTCCGGAGATAGCCAGTGTGCCCACTCCGTGGCCGATAAAGATACTGTCTACCATATTGTAGAGCGATGAGGCTGTCATGGCGATGATGGCAGGAATGGCATATTGCTTTAACAGTTTGCCTATGGGTTCTGTGCCTAGTTGAGTTGCTGCTTGTTTTTGTGACATGATATTTCTTTTTACCGAAAAAATGTGGGGCAAAGGTACTTAAAAATCTGCATAGAGGAAAAAAGTTTCATTATCTTTGCATCTGTCCAGGCTTCTTTGGATGATGCTTTGGACAATGGATAAATGGTTTTTTAGGAAAAGAAGAATATGGAAAATCGTTCGATGTCTTTGGTTGAACTGAACAATTTGGTGCGCAGGAGCATTCAGGCGTGTCTGCCCGATGAATATTGGATTCAGGCGGAGCTGAGTGAAGTGCGCACAAACTATTCGGGGCATTGTTATCTGGAGTTTATACAGAAAGACCCGGTAAGCAACGCCTTGGTGGCCAAAGCAAGAGGTATTATATGGAGCAGCGTATTTGCACGCCTTCGCCCCTTCTTTGAGAGGGAAACCGGACAGGCTTTTGTATCGGGTATAAAGGTGCTGGTACGGGTTACGGTAGATTTTCACGAACTATACGGCTATTCGCTTACGGTGGTAGACATAGACCCTACCTATACATTGGGGGATATGGCCCGCAGGCGCAAGGAGATTCTTCGTAGGTTGGAAGAAGAGGGAGTGCTTGGGTTGAACAAAGAACTGCCGCTGCCGGAGCCAGCCCAGCGTGTTGCAGTCATCTCTTCGGCTACAGCAGCCGGTTACGGTGATTTTTGCAATCAGTTGCAGCATAACGCTTTCGGCTTTGTATTTTATACCAAACTCTTTCCTGCCATTATGCAGGGCGACCGGGTGGAGCAGTCTGTCATCTCTGCCTTGGAAAAGATTTACAGTCAGTTGGATCGGTGGGATGTGGTAGTCATTATCCGTGGTGGAGGAGCCACTTCCGACTTGTCGGGTTTCGACACCTACGAGCTGGCCACCCATTGTGCGCAGTTCCCTCTGCCCATCATTACGGGTATCGGGCATGAGCGTGATGACACGGTGCTGGATATGATATCCCATACACGTGTCAAGACCCCAACAGCTGCAGCCGAGTTCTTGGTCAATCGCATGCGTGAGTCGGCAGAGCGTCTGGAAGCTTGTGCCGATTTCCTTTATCATCAGTTGCCGTTGCGTATCGAAAAGATGCAGCAGCAGTTGGATGCATGCGTGCATCGAATCCCTGCCAAGGTGCAGATGCGTATTCAGAAAGAGCATTTTCGTCAGGAGCGTTTGGCTGGTCAGCTAGCATCGGCATGGCAGGCCCGAAGGATGAAAGAAACATATCGTTTGGAGGTGATGCCCCGTATCATGGAGCGGGTGGCTTATCGTTTAGAAAGTCAAATTCACCGGTTGGAGATGCTGGAAGAACGGGTAAAGGCCTCTTCTCCCGATTTGCTGCTGAAAAAAGGATATAGCCTTACCCTCAAAAACGGGAAAGTAGTAACCAGTGTGCTCTCACTTAAACCGGGCGATGAAGTAGTGACCAGAGTATCCGACGGGCAGTTTAAAAGTAAAGTATTATAACCTTATATAGATAGAAAAATCATTATGGCAGTAAAGAAAGAAACATATAGTGAAGCCATGAAGCGCTTGGAGAGTATTGTGGCTGGAATAGAGAGCAACGAACTGGATATTGATGAGCTGGGCAGCCAGCTGAAAGAGGCGCAGAAACTCATCAAGTATTGTCGTGACAAACTTTATAAGGCTGATGCGGAAATCAAAAAGATGCTGGAAACCGAAGAAGGGGATGAAAATAACTGAATCTTGACTTGGAGGTTGCAGATATAAATCTTATTTTTGCTGATAACAATAATCAAGAACATTATTAACAATACTATAAAAATGAAAGAAATTGATTGGTCTAATTTGTCTTTTGGTTATATGAAGACAGATTATAACGTGCGTTGCTATTATCGCGACGGTAAATGGGGAGAATTGGAACTCTGCTCAGAAGAAACCTTAAACATCCACATGGCTGCTACTTGTCTGCACTATGGTCAGGAAGCATTCGAAGGTTTGAAAGCTTTCCGTGGAAAAGACGGTAAGGTTCGTGTGTTCCGTCCTCAGGCAAATGCAGAACGCCTGCAGTCTACTTGCCGCGGCATCTTGATGCCGGAACTGCCTACCGATTTGTTCTGCGAGGCTGTCCGTAAAGTGGTAAAGGCCAACGAGCGCTTTATTCCTCCTTATGAAAGCGGTGCTTCACTTTATATCCGTCCGTTGCTGTTGGGTACGGGAGCTCAGGTAGGGGTGCGTCCGGCAAATGAATATTTGTTTGTGATGTTTGTAACTCCGGTAGGCCCTTATTTCAAAGGTGGATTTGCAACCAATCCGTATGTGATTATCCGTCAGTTTGACCGTGCTGCTCCTTTGGGTACAGGAACTTATAAGGTGGGTGGTAACTATGCTGCCAGCCTGAAAGCCAATAAGATGGCGCACGATGCTGGATATGCCAGTGAATTTTATCTAGATGCCAAGGAAAAAAAGTATATTGACGAATGTGGTGCTGCCAATTTCTTTGGTATCAAGGACAATACATACATTACTCCATTGTCTACTTCTATTCTTCCTTCTATCACAAACCGTAGCTTGATGCAGTTGGCCGAAGATATGGGGATGAAGGTGGAGCGTCGTCCTATTCCGGAAGAAGAACTGGAAACATTCGAAGAAGCCGGTGCTTGTGGTACTGCGGCTGTCATCAGTCCGATTGAACGTATCGACGATTTGGAAAACAACAAGTCGTATGTCATTTCAAAGGATGGAAAGCCAGGACCTATTTCTGAAAAGCTTTACACCAAGTTGCGTGCTATTCAGTATGGTGATGAAGCAGATACTCATAACTGGGTGATGGTAGTGGAATAAATACACATTCTTGACATTAGCTGAAATGCTGGAAAGCCGATTGGATATAATTGGCTTTCCATTTTATATTATTAATCTCTAATCTAATTCTTATGTTAAAACTAAATTCAAATTTGAAGAATGAAGCGATTGCCGCTTTAGAAGGCAACTGGGTTACAGCTGCTGTGGTGACTTTTGTGTATATGGTTATTTGCGGAGGGGCGTCTTTAATTCCGGCGATAGGTAGTCTTGTCTCTTTAATTATCTCTCCTTTATTGGTCTTTGGTTTGACTATCTTGTTTTATGAGTTGCTCCGTGACAAGAGAGCCTTGGAAGTAGGACGACTCTTTGATGGTTTTCAAGATTTCGGAAGAATATTCGGTACTGGAATCTTAATGCAAATCTATGTGATTTTATGGTCCCTGTTGCTCATTGTACCTGGAATTATTAAATCCTATTCTTATGCATTGACCTATTATATTTTAAAGGATGAGCCAGAATTGAAATATAATGCTGCTATCGAAAAAAGTATGCAGATGATGGATGGATATAAGATGAAACTGTTCTTGCTTGACTTGGGTTTCATTGGATGGGGCTTGTTGAGCTGTTTGACATTGGGGCTTGGTTTTTTGCTCTTGATACCTTATATGCAGACCGCACATGCTGCTTTCTATGAAGACTTGAAGGCGGAATTAAGAGGCGGACATAACTGGACCGAGTCAGCTTCTGCAGCATCAGCCGAATAAAAATAGACTACCAGTCAGTAGATGAATCTCCCGGCACCAATGATTATAGTTGGTGCCGGGAGATTTTGATTTGTAGCTGCATACTTGTTCTTTCCGAGCAAAAGACGTAACTTTGTAACCTAAATCAAGCATATAAGTAAAAGCAATGGGAAAAGGAAAACTGGCAAAGTTTGCAGATATGGCGGAATATCCGCACGTGTTCGAATATCCATATTCGGTAGTAGATGACGTTCCTTTTGAAATGAGAGGAAAGTGGAACAAGGAGTTTTTTAAGAATGACAACCCGATTGTTCTCGAATTGGGATGCGGACGCGGTGAATATACGGTAGGACTGGCACGCCGATACAGCGACAAGAACTTTATCGGGGTGGACATCAAGGGGGCACGTATGTGGACCGGAGCTACTGATGCGCTGAATGAAGGACTGAAGAATGCAGCTTTCCTGCGTACAAACATTGAAATCATCGACCGTTTCTTTGCACTGGGCGAGGTGAGTGAAATCTGGCTGACTTTCTCTGACCCTCAGATGAAGAAGGTTACCAAGCGTCTTACTTCCACTTATTTTATGGAGCGTTATCGTAAATTCTTGGTTCCAGATGGGGTGGTGCATCTCAAGACAGACAGTAACTTCATGTTCACTTATACCAAGTATATGATAGAGGCAAATCAGCTGCCGGTTGATTTCATGACTGACGACTTGTATCATTCGGGTATGGATGATGATATTCTGAGTATCCGTACTTATTATGAACAGCAGTGGCTGGACCGCGGGTTGAATATCAAGTATATCAAGTTCCATCTTCCACAAGAAGGGGTGTTGGCAGAGCCAGATGTGGAAATAGAATTGGATGATTACAGAAGCTATAACCGCAGCAAGAGAAGTGGCTTGCAGACCAGTAAATGATATAGGACTATAAAGATATAACATAAACAATTATGACACTTTATCCAAAATTGATTCTTGACGCATTGGCTACAGTGCGCTATCCGGGAAACGGAAAGAATATTGTGGAAGCCGAAATGGTGGCAGATAACCTGCGCATTGACGGCATGAAGGTCAGCTTTTCTATTATTTTTGAAAAGTCGACTGACCCTTTTATGAAATCGGTATTGAAAGCTGCCGAAACAGCAATCCATACTTATGTATCCAAAGAGGTGGAAGTGACTATTGCTACCGAAAGTAAGCAGGCTGCTCGCCCTGAACCGGGAAAGATGCTTCCTCAGGTGAAAAATGTAATTGCTGTATCATCTGGTAAAGGTGGGGTGGGTAAATCTACCGTAGCAGCAAACTTGGCTGTGGCTTTATCTAAATTGGGCTATAAGGTGGGCTTGTTGGATGCCGATATTTTCGGTCCGTCTATGCCTAAGATGTTTCAGGTGGAAGATGCTCGTCCGTATGCAGAAACTGTAGAAGGACGTGATTTGATTGTACCTGTCGAGAAATATGGCATAGAACTGTTGTCTATCGGCTTCTTTGTCAATCCGGACCAGGCTACTTTATGGCGTGGAGGAATGGCGAGCAATGCCTTGAAACAGTTGGTGGGTGATGCCAAATGGGGAGAACTGGATTATTTCATCCTAGATACTCCTCCCGGAACAAGCGATATTCATCTTACTTTGATGCAGACTTTGGCTATTACCGGAGCTGTGATTGTTAGCACTCCGCAGCAGGTTGCCTTGGCTGATGCACGCAAAGGTATCAATATGTATATGAATGATAAGGTGAATGTGCCTATCTTGGGGCTGGTGGAAAATATGGCTTGGTTTACTCCTGCCGAACTTCCGGAAAACAAGTACTATATCTTTGGAAAAGAAGGTACCAAGCGCTTGGCGGAGGAATTGGATGTGCCTTTGTTGGGACAGATTCCTTTGGTGCAAGGCATTTGTGAGAATGGCGACAAAGGTACTCCTGTGGCATTGGATGAAAATTCGGTGACTGGTCAGGCTTTTATCGAATTGGCCAAGAATGTGGTGGAGCAGACAGAAAAGCGTAATTTGGAAAAAGCTCCTACTCATATTATCGAAGTACATAAATAAGCGGTGGCCCCCTTTAGGCTTGCGGCAAGATAAAAAAAGAATCCTCTTCCTTGGAATCGGCATTAGGTTATTCCATTGGAAGAGGATTCTCTTTTATGTTTGAAGTGATAGGGTTATCCTACATTCTTTACTTTGATGAGATATTCAGCAATCTGTACAGCATTCAATGCAGCACCCTTCTTGATCTGGTCACCCACAATCCAGAAAGTCAAGCCGTTTTCGTTGGCCAGGTCTTTACGGATACGACCTACGAATACAGGGTCTTTTCCAGAGAGGAACAGAGGCATAGGATATTCTTTCTTTTCAGGATTGTCCATCAGCACCAGGCCGTCGCCGGCAGCAAAAGCTTCACGGGCTTCTTCTACAGAGATAGGACGCTCTGTTTCAACCCAAATGCTTTCTGAGTGAGAACGGAGAGCAGGAACACGTACACATGTAGCGCTTACCTGAATATCGGAGTGCATAATCTTACGTGTTTCATTATACATCTTCATTTCTTCTTTTGTATATCCGTTGTCGGTAAATACGTCAATCTGAGGAATCAAGTTGAAAGCCAACTGGTATGCGAACTTATCTACAGTGACAGGTTCGTTGGCCAATACCTGACGATACTGTTCGTACAGTTCGTCCATCGCTGCAGCACCTGCACCGCTGGCAGCCTGATAAGTAGAAACGTGTACACGTTTGATGTGTGTTAGGTCTTCAATAGCTTTCAAAGCCACCACCATCTGGATAGTAGTGCAGTTAGGGTTGGCAATGATGCCCCGCGGACGAGTTAACGCATCTTCTGGGTTTACTTCAGGAACGACCAAAGGAATATCTGCATCCATACGGAAAGCGCTTGAATTGTCAATCATCACGGCACCATATTTAGTGATTGTTTCTGCAAATTCTTTAGAAGTTCCAGCACCTGCAGAAGTAAAGGCAATGTCTATGTCTTTGAAATCATCGTTGTGCTGAAGAAGTTTTACTTCCAGTTCTTTTCCGCGGAAAGTGTACTTTCGGCCTGCACTGCGTGAAGATCCGAACAATACCAATTCATCCATTGGAAAATTTCTTTCGTCGAGCACTCTTAGGAACTCTTGTCCTACGGCTCCGCTTGCACCAACAATTGCTACTTTCATTTTTTGCGTTCTTGTTTAATGTGAATAACTAAATGTATCTAATTTCGGTCTGATATATTTCTTTAAGTATTGTAATAATATACCATTAGTTGCAAAATTAAAACATTTTGCTGAATGAATGATGAAAATAGGATGGTTTTTTGTATTTTTGTTCATAAATTCTAAAAAAGTAAAACATTCTTATGGAAGAGCTGCTTTCTTTATTCAACTTTGATATTCATTTTCCGATAACGGATCCTACGTGGATTTTCTTTTTGGTGCTGGTTATCATTCTGTTTGCTCCTATTTTGCTGGAGCGGTTGCGCATTCCGCACATCATCGGGATGATTTTGGCCGGCGTGATTGTGGGCGAGCATGGATTTAATATTTTGGCACGCGACAGCAGTTTCGAACTTTTCGGAAAGGTAGGGTTGTATTATATTATGTTTTTGGCTGGTTTGGAGATGAATATGGAGGATTTCAAGAGTATTCGAGGAAAAGCTACGGTGCTGGGACTCTTGGCTTTCATCTTTCCGCTGGGTATTGGTGTATGGACAAACATCAACTTGCTGGGCTATGGTTTGATTACTTCGGTGCTGTTGGCCAGTATGTACGCTTCGCATACATTGATAGCATATCCTATTGTGATACGTTACGGCATCAACCGGCAGCGTGCGGTAAGTATAGCTGTGGGTGGTACGGCTGTAACCGATACCTTGACTTTGTTGGTGTTGGCGGTTATCGGTGGTATGTATAAGGGCGAGACCTCCGAGATGTTTTGGATTTGGCTGGTGCTGAAGGTGCTTGTGTTGAGCTTGTTGATTGTGTTCTTCTTCCCTCGGATAGGCCGCTGGTTCTTCCGTCGTTATAGTGACCACGTAGTGCAATATATTTTTGTGATGGCAATGGTTTTCCTGGGAGCCGGGCTGATGGAGTTTGTAGGGATGGAGGGCATTTTGGGAGCCTTCTTGGCAGGATTGGTATTAAACCGCCTTATCCCTCATGTGTCCCCTTTGATGAGTCATCTGGAGTTTGTGGGTAATGCTTTGTTTATTCCTTATTTCCTGATTGGAGTAGGTATGTTGATTAATGTCAATGTATTGCTGGGGCATGTCAATTCTTTGAAGGTGGCTTCTGTTATGATTGTTGTTGCTCTTTTAGGAAAATGGATTGCTTCATGGGCAACACAGAAACTCTACAAGATGCGTGCAGTAGAGCGTGAACTGATGTTTGGGTTGAGTAACGCACAGGCTGCCGCTACTCTAGCTGCGGTGCTGGTAGGATATAATATCATTTTGCCCGATGGAGAACGTCTTCTGAATGAGGATGTGCTAAACGGAACCATCTTGTTGATATTGGTGACTTGCGTGGTCAGCTCTTTTATCACGGAGCATGCAGCCAAGCGAATAGCTATGGATGATACTCCGGTAGAGGATGAAAAGTCGCAGGAAAAGGAGAAATTCTTGATTCCTGTTGCCAACCCGGAAACATTGGATAATTTGATGAACCTGGCTTTGGTGGTACGTGATGAGAAACTGTCGGATAATCTAGTGGCTCTGAGTGTCATTAATGATAGTGCAGACTCAGATCGGCTGGAGATGCGCGGCAAGAGAAACTTGGAACGTGCGGCGCAAATTACAGCGGCTACTAATGTAGGACTTAAGACTGTTACACGCTTCGACTTGAATATCACGACTGGTATTTTGCATACAGCAAAGGAATATGATGCTACTAATATCATTATCGGTTTACATTATAAGATGAGTATTGTGGATTCATTTTTTGGAAACTTGACAGAGAATTTGCTGAAGAATACTCATTTGCAAGTTATGGTGGCTCGTTTCCTCATTCCGGTAAATACATTGCGTAGAATTATTGTGGCAGTTCCTCCAAAGGCGGAGTTTGAACATGGATTTACTAAATGGATTACACATTTATGCAGAATGAGCAGTCAGCTGGGATGTAGGGTTCATTTTTATGCGCATCCTCAAACATTGGGATATATTAGGGGATATATTGCCAAAAAACATAAAGATACTCGTACAGCTTATTCGGAACTGGAAGATTGGGATGACTTGCTGATTCTTACCGGACAAGTGAATTATGATCATCTGTTGGTGATTGTCAGCGCACGTAGAGGTTCTATCTCTTACGATTCTTCGTTTGAGCGCTTGCCGATGCAGGTATCGAAATATTTTAATAACAATAGTATCATGTTGCTTTATCCTGGACAGAAGGGAGACCCTAATGATATGCTTTCATTTTCTGACCCGCGTGGATGGGCGGAGACTCAGTATTATGATAAGGTGGGTAACTGGTTCTATAAGTGGTTTAAGAAAAATTCATAAAAATGAGAGACAATTCATGGCAGCAGCGTACAGAACTGCTGTTGGGAACAGATAAGATGGAAAGGTTACGTAAGGCGCATGTCTTGGTAGTTGGATTGGGCGGTGTAGGTGCTTATGCCGCAGAAATGATTTGCAGAGCCGGAGTGGGGCGGATGACAATTGTGGATGCCGATACGGTACAGCCAAGTAATATCAACCGTCAGCTTCCTGCCACTCATTCTGTAATCGGCAAGCCCAAGGCGGAAGTGTTGGCCGAGCGTTTCCGGGACATCAATCCGGAACTTCAATTGACTGTGCTTCCTGTTTATCTGAAAGATGAGGCTATCCCGGAATTGCTGGATAGTGCTCAGTTCGACTTTGTGGTAGATGCAATTGATACAGTGGCTCCTAAATGTTATCTTATTTATCATGCTCTGCAACGTCATCTGAAGATTGTGAGCAGTATGGGGGCTGGTGCTAAGAGTGATATTACGCAAATCAAATTTTCCGATTTGTGGGACACTTACCATTGTGGATTGAGTAAAGCGGTACGTAAGCGGCTGCAGAAAATGGGAATGAAACGGAAACTGCCGGTAGTGTTCAGTACCGAACAAGCTAATCCGAATGCGGTAATCTTGGTAGACGATGAACAGAATAAGAAGTCAACGGCAGGGACGGTCAGTTATATGCCTGCGGTGTTTGGCTGCTATCTGGCTGAGTATGTAATTCGTAAGTTGTAATGCTATGATACGATTAGAAGGTATAACCAAGAGTTTTGGACAGCTTCAGGTGCTGAAGGGTATTGACCTGGAAATTGGAAAAGGAGAGATTGTCAGTATTGTAGGACCTAGTGGTGCAGGGAAAACGACCTTGCTTCAGATAATGGGTACATTGGATAAGCCTGATGCCGGCAAAATCTTTATCAATGATACGGAGGTGGGCGGACTTGGAGAAAAAGACTTGGCGATGTTCCGTAACCGTGAAATCGGCTTTGTCTTCCAGTTTCATCAGTTACTTCCAGAGTTTACTGCTTTGGAAAATGTGATGATTCCGGCTCTTATCCATCATGAGCCGTCGGGAAGAGCCAAGAAGAATGCACTCGAAATGCTTGATTTTATGGGATTGTCGGCACGGGCTTTGCATAAGCCTGCTCAACTATCAGGCGGAGAGAAGCAGCGTGTGGCAGTGGCGAGGGCATTGATTAATCATCCTTCGGTCATTCTAGCGGATGAGCCTTCGGGTAGCTTGGATACGATGAACAAGGCTGAGCTGCATAAGTTGTTTTTCGATTTGAGGGATAGGTTGGGGCAGACATTTGTGATTGTCACACACGATGAGGGATTGGCTTTGCAGACAGACCGCACGATTCATATGCTAGATGGTTGTATCCATATAGATACAGCCGAGCCTGTAGTTCAAATTTAGCGGATTCTTGTCTGTAATCACTTGGTATATCAGGCTACATAATATAAAGTGAACGATGGGTTCCCCTGATTTCATAGCTGGTAAACAGGCTGTGTGATGAGGGGAACTCATCGTTTTATTTATTCAATTCAGAAAGATAGCTTTACAACTTCTGGATTATGGTCGGACATCTGCTTGCCTTCACGTGGACCTTCTTTAGGTATGAAGCTACTCTTTACCTTTATCTGTGGAGTGACAAACACGAAGTCAATCTTTTCACAAAGTTCAGGTGAGATTCTACCAAAATCGTGGAAGGTATAGTTGGAGCCGGAGCGGTTTTCGGCTTCCTTATGGGCATCTTTCAGCATAAAATCATTGGTTGTAATGGTTTGATAGGCCTCTGACATTTCACTTACGTTGAAGTCGCCAGTGAGTACTGCCGGATTATTTCCTACAATTTCTTTAATCTTTTCAATGATGAGTAGAGCTCCTTTCTTACGTGCTTCGGTACCTACATGGTCAAAGTGAGTATTGATAGCCATAAAGATTTTTCCGCTTTGTTTGTCTTTTAGCTTGGCCCAAGTAGCGATTCGTGTACAGGCACCGTCCCATCCAATGAACCCTACACTGTCTGGGTATTGTGATAACCAAAATGTGTTGCTGTCCATCACTTCAAATCGGTCCTTTTTATAGAAGAGTGGAGCATATTCTCCTTGGGTCTTTCCGTCTTCACGTCCTACTCCTACTTCAGCATATTCTGGTAGGCGGTCTTTTAGGTCTTTCAGTTGGTTATGCAAAACCTCCTGCAGTCCAATAATGTCTATATCTTGCGATAAGATGAAGTGTGACACAGAGTCTTTGCGGTATTTCCAATTGTTGAGACTGTCAGCAGGGTTGTCGTATCGGATGTTGAATGTGCCCCAGGTAATGTTGGCGGTCTGAGGTTCTGATACGCAAGAAGTAGCAGCTAAAGCCATCATTCCGGCTGCTAACATTGATAATTGTTTTTTCATGATGATTGTTTTTGATTAAATGATATAAATTATGATTATAAAGTCTATCTTATCGGTAATCTAGCCTAAAGCAACGATTTACTGATAAGGTAAGGTAAAAAATAAAAAAAACTTCTTATCTTTACTGCAAAGTTAATATAATTATGAGTCATATTAAATTAGGAAAGTATAATAGATTGGAAGTCGTGAAAGAAGTTGACTTCGGACTCTATCTAGACGGAGATGAAGATGGTGAAATCTTGTTGCCCAAGCGTTATGTACCTGAAGATTGCAAGCCGGGCGATATGCTAAATGTATTTATCTATTTGGATATGGATGAAAGACTGGTGGCCACAACACTTCAGCCTTATGTTCAAGTAGGAGAGTTTGCCTGCTTGGAAGTGGCGTGGGTTAATGAGTATGGAGCATTCCTCAACTGGGGTTTGATGAAAGATCTCTTCGTTCCTTTCCGTGAGCAGAAGGCTAAAATGCAGCAAGGGGGTAGATATATGGTACACGTACATTTGGATGATGAGAGCTACCGTATTGTAGCATCTGCAAAAGTGGAACGTTATCTTTCTAAAGAAAAGCCGGTTTATCGTTGTGGAGATGAAGTGGATGCATTGGTTTGGCAGCGTACCGACTTGGGATATAAAGTAATTGTTGACAATCGTTTTAACGGAATGATATTCCACAATGAAATCTTTGCGCAGATAGAGCTAGGTATGCATTACAGGGCTTATGTGAAACATGTGCGTGAAGATGGAAAAATTGATTTGGAACTTCAGCGGCGTGGATTGGGAAAAGTAGATGACTTTTCGGGCATATTGCTGCAATACATTAAGGACCACGAAGGTTGTATCCCTTTTACAGATAAATCTGATGCTGAATTGATTTACGATACATTCCATGTAAGTAAGAAAACATTCAAAAAGGCGGTCGGGGATTTGTATAAGAAACATCTGATACAACTTACCCCTCAAGATATCCGCTTGACTGAGGAAAAGTAGTTTTCCCTATCTGAAATAGGAATCTCCCTATTCTATTATGGGGAGATTCTGTTGTAGGAGGATTTTTATCCTCCTATTTTTGTATCGTAACAATAAAAGAGCTACGATTATGAAAGGAATCAAATATTTGTTGATAGGGCTGGTAAGTTTTTGGGGAGCAATCACTGCCCAAGCTTCTGGATTAGGGGATGTAAGAGTCAATGCACGTTTTCTTACCGACCGTATGGCATTGGAATTGAATCTGAATAGGAATCAGTATGATGACTTGTTTGAAATAAATTATGATTTTCTGAATGGAATCAATCGTTATATACCTGGGCTGGCACGTCGTGACCCGGCTGCAATAGATGCTTATTATTATTATCTGAACGAACGCAATGATGATTTGAGGTGGATTATGTCTAGTCCGATATATGCTCGTTTCATGACTATAGAGCATTTCTACCATCCGGTATATGCTGTAAATGATGTTTGTTATTTGCGGATATATAAGGTCTATTCGAACCACGGTCACTTCCATTATGGCCGTCCGGTACATTATTATACTTATTGTGGGGCGCATAGTCGTCCGCATTGTGGTGGAGTGAGCTATTATCATAAGCATTATTATGGCAAGCGGTATCATCATGCAGTGTATCATGGTGATTATTATTGCCGTCCTTCACACCACCATCATCATCATCATGGTCATAAGCATCCGCATTATTCGGAATCTCATCATGCGGGACATCATCATATAGACCATCATCATGGCGGGCATCATCATCATCCTTCTTATCCATCTGTTCGTCCGGAACCAAGGGTGCGTCGTTCTAATAAAGAGTATTCCCGTTCGTATGACAGAAGAGAGTTGATGCGTTCAAAGATTCGCCCGTCGCGGTCTGACCGTTCTTCTACTCGTCGTTCCACTGAAAGTTCCAGTCGACGTAATGACTTGATTAAATATACCAGAAACAGGATATCCAATGAGTTGTAATAGGAATTAGTTTATTTTATTTTTCTATGTGTGTCTATTCATTATCGGAATTGAGTGTTTTTTCAACACTCAATTCCGATGTTTTTTATTTATGTTGTGCTAGTTTTTCTGCTAAGAACTGTCCGGTGTAGGATTCTTTGCATAAAGCTATTTCCTCCGGAGTTCCACAAGCTACCAGATTTCCTCCTTTTTCTCCTCCTTCTGGTCCGAGGTCGATGATATAGTCGGCTTCCTTGATTACATCTATGTTATGTTCGATAATAACCAAGGTATGTCCGCGGGTAAGCAAAGAGTTGAATGCTTTGAGCAACACCTTTATATCGTGGAAATGCAGTCCTGTAGTAGGTTCATCGAAAACGAAGATAGTGGGGTCGTTTTTCTCTGAAGCAAGATAGTATGCCAGTTTCAGACGCTGGTTTTCTCCTCCCGAAAGAGTAGAAGATGATTGACCCAATTTTAGGTAGCCCAATCCAACATCTTGCAAAGGCAATAAACGTTTTACAATTTTAGGCAGGTTGTGCTCTTTAAAAAAGTCGATAGCTTGATTGATAGTCATTTCCAGAATATCATAAATGTTCTTGCCCTCATACTCCACTTCCAAGGTTTCTTCAGTGAATCGTTTACCATGACATTCTTCACACTCCAGCACCAAGTCGGCCATAAATTGCATTTCTACAGTTACCGTACCCTCTCCCTTACATTCCGGACAACGTCCACCATCACTGGTATTGAAAGAGAATGTGCCCGAGTTGTATCCCATCTGTTTAGCTAGAGGTTGTTCGGCAAATAGCTTTCTGATTTCATCGTAAGCTTTGAGATAAGTCACCGGATTGCTTCTGCTTGACTTCCCAGGTGTCCCTTGGTCAATAAATTCGATATCCTTGACTGCATTGACATCCCCTCCTAGCGAAATATATTCTCCCGGTCTGTCTGGCGATTCACTATACTCCCGTTTTAGGGCTTTATAGAAAATATCGTGAATCAGTGTGCTTTTTCCAGAGCCGCTGACTCCTGTTATTACAGTCATGATATTCAGAGGGATTCTTACGTTGATACCTTTTAAGTTGTTTTCTCTTGCCCCTTTAATCTCAATGTAATTGTTCCATTGTCTACGCCATTGAGGAATAGGAATCGTTTCTTCTCCCAACAAGTATTTTACTGTATGGCTTTTGCTGTTCTGAGCAAGGTTGTCCATTGCTCCTTGATAAACGATTTCACCTCCATGTCGGCCTGCTTCAGGACCAATATCAATGATATAGTCGGCTGCACGGATGATTTCTTCATCATGTTCTACTACCACTACCGTATTTCCTAACTGTTGCAGCTGTCTGAGAACATTAATCAGATTGGCGGTGTCGCGGCTGTGCAGTCCGATACTTGGTTCATCCAGAATATAGAGTGAGCCGACCAAATTACTTCCTAATGAGGTGGCCAAATTGACTCGCTGGCTTTCTCCTCCTGAAAGTGTGTTGCTGGCACGGTTCATAGTAAGGTATCCTAATCCTACATCACTTAGAAATTTCAGTCGGCTGTTGATTTCATGCAATAAGTTATGTGCAATGGTAGCATCGTGTTCACTGAGTTTTAAATTATGGAAGAAGTCTTGCAGCTGGCTTACAGGCATGCTGATAAGTTCTGCAATGTGTTTTCCACCCACTTTAACATAGAGAGCTTCTTTTTTAAGGCGGTTTCCCTTACAATCTGGGCAAATAGTCTTCCCACGGTATCGCGACAGCATTACACGATATTGTATCTTGTATTGGTTCTCTTCAAGCATACGGAAGAATGAGTCGATACAAGTCTTTTCTCTTGGGCCGTGCCAAAGATAATCTTTCTGCTTGTCGGTCAACTCATAATATGGAGTAAAGATTGGGAAGTCGTGGCTTGGAGCTTCTTTCAGGAACTCTTTAAGCCATTCTCCCATTTTCTCTCCTCGCCAGCAAACTACAGCTCCATCATATACACTTAAAGAGCGGTTAGGCACTACCAGATGCTCATCTATTCCCATTATTTTCCCAAAACCTTCGCAAGTAGGACAAGCACCGGCTGGAGAGTTGAATGCAAACATTTGGTCTGTAGGTTCCTCAAACAAGATTCCGTCTGCTTCAAACTTTGTGCTGAACTGATGTAATAGGCTTTCTCCTTCGGCTGGATAAAAGCGCAAGATACAAGCACCATCTGCTTCATACATAGCTGTTTCTGCAGAGTCGCTCAAGCGGCTGATAGTTGATTTGCTATCATCACAAGTCATACGGTCTATCAACAGATAGATGGTATCTTTCTCATTGTATTGATAATCTTCTATACGGATGATTTCCCCATTGACTTCCAGTCGGGTAAACCCCTGTTTCAGGTCCATTTCAATTTGTTCCTCTTTGCTTCGTTCATATCGAGGTAATAAGGGAGCCATTACGGTAAAACGAGTGCCTTTAGGATAAGAAAGCATACAGTTGATGATGTCTTCCAGGTTATTCTTTTTCACAAGATTGCCACTTATGGGAGAATATGTCTTGCCGATGCGTGCGAATAGTAGTCGGAGATATTCATAGATTTCAGTAGAAGTTCCTACTGTAGAGCGTGGGTTTCTACTGGTTACCTTTTGTTCTATGGCAATGGCAGGAGGGATACCTTTGATGAAATCACACTCCGGTTTGCTCATACGTCCCAAAAACTGTCGGGCATACGAGGACAGACTCTCTACATATCTTCTTTGCCCTTCGGCATAAAGTGTATCGAAAGCCAGGGAAGACTTGCCCGAGCCAGAAAGTCCGGTGATGACTACCAGTTTGTTTCTAGGTATGTTTACATCAATGTTTTTCAGATTATTGACTTTTGCTCCTTTGATGGATATATATTGGTTTTCAGACATAAGTCAGTATATTTTATATTAAAAATGAAAATTCCTATATTTAGAAAGGGTATCCGATAGCGAAGTGCAGGCCTGAGCCATCCTTGAATCTTGGAATATTATAATATCCGCTTTTACCGGTATCATAAGGCACATGCAATGCAATACCCCAGTCAAGACGAAGAATCAAAAACGAAAGGTCATATCGGATACCGATACCGGTACCTAGTGCTACACTGTCAAAGAACCGTTTGAATGTAAATTCAGCTCCAGGACGGGCTTCATCTTTTCTCATCAGCCATACGTTGCCTGCATCCATAAATACCGCTCCATTCAGGTTCCCTCCCAAGAAGTTGGAAAGAATACGGAAGCGATACTCTGCATTCGCTTCTAGTTTGATGTCACCTGTTTCGTCAATGTAAGAATAAGAAACATTCTTTGCCGGATGGAAACGGCCCGGCCCGATAGAACGGATAGTAAATGCACGGATACTGTTGGCACCGCCTACATAAAACTGTTCACTATATGGAGCGATGGTTCTGTTGCCGTATGCCCAGATAACTCCTCCTGTAAAGCGGAGAGCGATTTGCTGCTTGTCGCTTAAATAGAAAAGAGGACGTATTTCGGAATTGACTTTCAAGAACTGGGCAAAAGGAGTTCCAATAAACTTTTTATCCCTGTCTTTCAGCCCTTTTCCGCAAGCCAAATAGATTAGCGATGTAATATTTCCAGCCGAAGTGATGGAGTTTTCCCACCAAACCCTAGTCGTCTTTTTTTTCCATGTATTGTCATAAGTAAGCGTATAGGTCATGGAAGGGATGAACTGGTCGTTCAGACTTCGGAATAGCATCGGATTGGCAGTTGATATTGAGTCGAATGCAGCAGTGTGATGCTGTAAATGGTCGAATGACAAATGCAATGGAGTTACCGTATGTTTCATGCTTCTGGAAGGCTGAAAACTGTAGGATATATTTCCGCCGAAAGAAAGCATCTTGAAATATTTAGCACGGTTTACTTGTTCCACATATATTTTGAAATTTGTTTGTGAGGGGTATCGGAATGGGTCAACACGGTCTTTCACCCACGGAATGACCAAGCGAGGAAATTCCAGTGACAGTGCGGCTCCCATTTCATAAGAGTTCATTACTGAACTTTCTCCATCCACAGTTGAGCTGGTTTGCCATTCATACGACCCTTTTAGTTCAAGGTTCAAGGTAGCTCCCATGCCTCTGAAGTTTCGTCTTGACAAGTTGAAGATAGCTCCCGGTCCTGTCTGCTTGGTGCTTTTAGTTGTAACGTTCAGT
Organism: Phocaeicola sp.; assembly: GCA_029257865.1. Classification (GTDB taxonomy): domain Bacteria; phylum Bacteroidota; class Bacteroidia; order Bacteroidales; family Bacteroidaceae; genus Phocaeicola. The sequence goes on along the minus strand of JARIAN010000103.1, from coordinate 28,222 downwards.
TCCAGTTCGCTGTTGTAAGGAAGGTCGAACATGGTGTTTACTCTGATATCCAGAGTGTCAGAATCTTTACTGCGTGGGGTGTATTGAAACTCGCTGTACTTGAAAGCTCCCAGTCGTGCCAAGGCTTCTTGTGTATAGTTTTGTCGGGTCTGAGAATAAGTTTCCCCCTTCATATAGATAAAGCGTTTTCTTAATACATTATATCTTATGCCCGGTTTTTTTCCGGCATAATGGATGGTGAAGTCTTGATGTGTAACAGAATCTACCGGTTCTTCTCCTTTATATCCAGTAAGGTGGACGGAGGTATTTCCTAGGTAATAAGTGCGTAATGCTTCTTTAGGGATATTGCTTTTGGGGATAATTTTCAGACAGACATAACCTGGGCGCATGATAGTATCTGCCAGAAATGTAAGAAATTCATTTCTAGCATAGTAATATCCATGGTCGCGTAACAGGTCAATCAATCGCTGCCGTTCTTCATTCAGACGTATCACGTTGAAATTATCACCGCTATGTATCAGCTTTTTATATTCCCATTTATGAATAAGGCTATCAACTTTAGGAGAGAAACCTTCATAGGTTAGGGTATCTATCAGATATGGTTTTCCCATATCAATAAAATAATTCAGTTTAGCTTTACGAGGATTTTTTAATGTATCCACTTGATAACTGACTGTTCCATTGAAGTAGCCATAATCATGTAGTAAGTTGCTTGCAACCTTTACACGAGTGTCTGGGTTGACAGAAGAAAGAAGTACAGGGTCTGCTGCAAACTTTTTGAAAATCCATTTGCCAAATCCCTTCTCATATCGTTCAAAGCGGTTGTATACCCACAAACCAAAGGGGAACCAACTATTGGTTGGCATGCTTAGAGCCCCTACGACTTCCTCATAGGCTTCTGTACCGTTGAGCCCATAGTCTTGATTCTCCACATTAAATTTCTTTACCCCTTTATACAATACTTCTCCTTCAGGAAGATGTTTGGTTGTGGAGCATCCGGGCAAGATGGAAAGTGCGATAACGGTACATATAATAAGTAGACTATTCTTTTTCATCCTCTTTTTCTTCTTTAGCTTCATTATTCTTTTTGTCCTTATTCTTTTTGTCCGACTTTTTCTTTTTGCGGTCATTTTGAAAGATGAAAAGTTCACCCAAGCGGCTAACCTTTTTTCTGAGTACCACACCGGCTCCGGTTTCTATTACCTCTCCATCAAGAATACTTTCATAGTTTTTGTCGTGGAAAATCTTGATGTATCGAGTTCCACTCTTATCGAGTCGGTATTCAATAGATACATTATCAATGAAAGAATCGTCTTGTTGTACATTATTTCCTGTTGAAATCTTTCCGCCGATAATGATTTGGAAACGGTTGTTCCAGAATCGTTTTGCAAACTGGAAACTATAGTCAGTACTAGACCCTCCCGATTCATTCTGGTTGTTTTCAATGCCTAGGTTGATATCGACTGTTTTCAAAGCACTTCCAGCCAGTTTCCCTGCCATCTTGTTGATTTGTCCTTGTAGATAAGAGTTTAGGGTATTATTCGTGTTAGCTTTTCCTGACGCATTTTCATTATCTCCCAAGTAAAGTCCTGTTACCAGCATCGTTACAGCCAGTTTATTCTTGTCGGCAGGTGACTTCGCAGCCAATTCGTTTTGCATGGCTCCATCATCAGGTGCTTCAAGTGTAAAGGTAAATCCCAAATTATCCAGTCGGTTAGTTAAACTGATACCTACATCAAAGTTTACATTTCGTGAAGTTCCATTGTCACTTGATACGGACGCTTTCACTCTTTCTGTGGCTTTGATATTCATTTTGGGGTTCATAATATTTCCTGTCCATTCAATATAGCTGCCTTCTTTGATGTGGAAAAGTTGAGTAGGCATGATGGGCAACTGATATTTCATTTCGCCATTTAAAAGAATATACCTTCCGTTCATAACCATTGTGCCGTCAGGCTGGTATTGGAAAGATAAGTCTCCTCCACCTTCCAGTTTCATATAGTTACTGCCGTCGGTATTCAAGTCTATCTTAGCTTGGACTGCTTCATCAATGTGCATTGTCATTCTCATGTCAATTCCTCCAAGAGAGAGCGTAGGCATATTGGACATGTTGGCAAGTGTGTCGTTGAAGTTTACAAACGTTACGGTTTCATTAAGCCGGTCTTCTACTGTCAACGGGGAGTCTTTAAGAATATAAGTAAAGTCACTGCTACCTAGGATATTCATGTTTCCTCTAATTTTCAGGTTATCAGCATTCCCTTTAATTGTTGAATTCATATCCACATAAAGTTTGCCATATACAAGCGATTCTTTGTTTTTTTTTGCATTGAAAAGCTCAAAGTTTTTAGCATTCATTTTTAAATTAAAATTCATATCGTCAAGACCAACTGTTCCGTTGATAAGGAAAGGTGATTGTCCTTCCGTCAGTATATGAAACTGGCTAAATGTAAGTTTACTTTCTTTTATTATTATGGGCTTGTTATCCATGGCTAGTTTGAGTGAAGCTTGTGGCACATCAACGGTTACTTGGTCTAAAGTAAGTTGTCCGTTGAATATGGGTTGTGCAGTACTTCCAGTTAAGGATAGTTTTCCATCTAGTTTTCCATCTATGATGGCCATTTGATTTGGAATGAAGGCATTGGCCATGTTGAGAGGAAAGTGTGTCAATTGGATTTCAGAGTCAAATTGATTGTTGTTTTCATCTGATTCTTCCGTTGAATATGTTCCGCTTAGGCTGGCTATTTCTTTCCCGTCTAATGCAATGAATCCATCGGCATAGTGGGTATCTTTTGAATGGGGGAGATATGCCAAACTCATGGTTAAGTCACCTAGGTAATGTTTGTTATATGCTAGTTTGCTGATTCCTGTTTCTGCGGAAATCTGCATATTTTCTTTCGTTTGAATGATATGTGTTTCTGCATTGATAAAACCGGCTATGTCTGGCATATAAGGTATGACACGTTGAAATTCTTCGATGTCGATGTTGTGTATACCCAATGTCAGGTTTTGTAAAGCCAATGAGTCGGGGGTAGAGTGAAGAGACAGTCCCGACTGTTTCTTGTCAAACAAATCCAGGTCGGCATCAATTCTTCCTTCATCGTTCATATAGATATAGTTGTCCGGATTGGCTTGGAAGGTACGGTATACCAATGTAGGGTTGGCAGGAGAGAGGTGGATACTCATTCCCTTGTCGCGCAAGAAGATGGATGTGCCCAAATTGACTCCCTCTTGTCCTTTTTCGTTACGATAGACCAGGTTGATATCTCCGTTTTCCGACTTGAACCCGGCGGTAAGGTCGATGTTGAAGGCTTCCTGTTTCTTATAAGGAAGTGCCTTTACCCCACCCGCAAAGTGGAAACTGGAATCTTGATAAGCATTAAAGAAGATGGTATCCAGTTTTAAGCTGTCTGTGCGGAAACCATACAAGTTGGCATACGTATGTATTCCTTCTTGTGGTGATGTCTCAAACCTGAAGTTTAACTTGTTGAATTTGATTTTATTGGTAGCCAGTAGGTTCGACAATGGATTGTCGTGTCCTGCATAGATACCGAAATGGGCATCAGGCATCATTTTTTTCAATACCTCTTGGTTGAATGATTTTCTTTTCCATTGTGCGTCCAATTCAGTAGAAAAACGATTGATGGAAGCCATTAGGTGGTCCATGTTGTTTGGTGACTGAAACCAAAACACTAAGTCTCCGGCATGAATATAGCTTAGTAATGAATCTTGGCGGAAGTTGGCAGTAGCATGGATATCTTTCATATTGAATACACCCACTTTGCTGCTAAGCTTAATATTGGTCATGTCTGTACGCAGCAGATGAACCATATTCATATCAGTTTTAACTTTGGCTGATAGGTTAAATGATGGAGTCAATGGATTACTTGTGATATCCATTGCCTTTAAATCCAAGTATTTTACTTTGGTGCTCAGCGTAGCAGTAATCTGTTCGGCTGTAATGTCTCCTTGCAGTTCTGCTTTGGTATCAGTCCATTTATTCTTGATATTTAGGATAGCATTGGCTTTGCTTTCTTTGAGTGAAGCATTGAAGTCAATACCTGCAAGAACTTGATGCCCAAATTGTAAAGAATGCAATTCCCCTTCCACTAAGGCTTTTGTTTTTGGTGAAAAGATATCAAATCCTTGACCCTCGGCAAGCAAGGATGCTGACAGGCGATACAAGGTGTCTTTAGGCATGAACTGGTGCAGATTGAGTGAGTCAATCTGCAGATTGGCATTATAAAAGTCATGATGCAGATTATACTGACCTTTAATTTGTACTTTTCCTTGATTTCCACCGGTGAGTAAAGTCAAAACAGTACCTATTGAGTCTTTTTCTACAGCGGCTTGTCCCGATAACTTTAAGTCGGCTGGAATGTGGAATCCCGGAGCCAGAACTTTAATAAAGTTCATATTTTCAGTAGTCAGTTCCAGATTAAGAGATCCGTTGCGTCGTAGCGAGTCGATGGCATATAATAGTTCACCATTCGCTGAAAATTGGAAAGCCTGCGGTATGCCGGCCGATAAAGAAGACAGTCGCAAGTGATTGATGCTTCCGTCTACACCGGCACGTATTTGCAGAGGATGGTTCGGTAAGGCTTTAATCAGTTCCTCCGAGTCGGTACCTGCCAGGCGTCCTAAATCATTCTTTCCGATGTCTGCCATTAATCGCGCATAGATACTTCCGTTGTGCGACAAGTCGGCAGCAGCCCAGTCCATGGAGGCCTTCATTTCCAGATAAGAATCGGAAGTTTTTAGTTTAAGGGTAGGTATATGAAGTCCTTTAGCATCTGAGAGCAGACTTCCTTTGGTGGAAGTCACTTCGATGCCGGAACGTTCTTTCAGCACGAACTTCTTGATTTGTGCTTGGATATCTTGGTCGGCGAAATAGATGGAGTCTACAGCAAGGTTCAGTTGTGTGATGCTGATGTTTGAAGGGTCGAAGCCTTTGATGTCTTCCATTACATTTCCGCTGCGCAGATTGATTTTTCCTTCTGTCAGCATGAACTTCTCGGCAGCATAAGCCGATTTATGCAAGTCTACCCAGCCATTGCGCAGTGCAGCTTTGCTTAAAGCAATGGAGAAATCCATACTGTCGAGCGGCATTTGCATGGCAAGAGATACATTCTTGAAGTCCACGTCTTTCAGGTGTATCTTCCAGTAGAGCGGGTCGGTGGAGGCAGTGTCGGCGGCAGTGGTGTCGGTGAGGCAGATGGCCAGATGGGTATCTTCCAGTGACACGGTGTTGACAACGGCTGTTTCTGGAGTCAAGTTGACTCCATGCGAGGCGATGAACAGTTTGCCGAGCTCGCCTTGCAGTTTCATGCCTTCTATCAGGTTGGCGGTATTTACCGATGCTTGCTTCAATTCAAGTCCGTCCAGTTCAATCTGTTTTTTCAGCAAAGGCCACAGTTGTATTTCGGCTTTTAGCCTATGCGCATTCAATATGGTATCCTGTTGGTCTATAATTAAGGTGTTGTGTACAACAATGTCTAGAGGGAACGAGAGGGAAATTCTTTCTATATTGATGTTCATTCCGGTCGCTTCCGAGGCATATTTGGTAGCAGTCCTTACCGCAAAATTTTGGATAGGAGGGAGATATACCAAAATACAGAGTATCGTAAATATAATAAAAGGGATGGAAATAATAATTCCAGCTCGTCTTAGAAATTTTTTCATGTGTTGTTTTTATCGTTATACAACTGCGAATATACACAAAATAACTGGAAATAGTATTGATTTTGTAGAAGAACAAGTGCTTTCTTCTCATATTTATTTTCTACCTTTGTGCAGTTACTAACAAAACACAATATTTATGAAACCAACTTTATTTGTATTGGCTGCTGGAATGGGAAGCCGTTACGGTGGTCTTAAGCAGCTTGATGGACTGGGTCCAAGCGGAGAAACAATCATGGACTATTCAATCTTTGACGCAATCAGAGGTGGATTTGGAAAACTCGTTTTCGTAATCCGTCGTGATTTTGAAAAAGATTTCCGTGAGAAAATTGTAAGCAAATACGAAAACCATATTCCAGTAGAAGTAGTATTCCAGGATATCGACAATCTGCCAGAAGGTTTCACTTGTCCTGAAGGACGTGTAAAACCATGGGGTACTAACCACGCTGTTTTGATGGGTAAGGATGCCATCAAAGAGCCATTTGCTGTAATCAATGCCGACGACTTCTATGGCCGTGACAGTTTTGCTGTATTGGGCAAGTATTTGTCAGAACTTCCAGAAGGTGCTACAAACGATTATTCAATGGTAGGATTCCGCATTGGTAACACTTTGTCTGAAAGCGGTACTGTAGCTCGTGGTATCTGCTCTGCTAACGAAGCAGGTAACTTGACTACTGTTGTTGAACGCACTGAAATCATGCGTGTAGACGGTGCTGTATCTTATAAGGATGAAAAGGGAGAATGGGTAGCTGTAGACGACAATACTCCTGTATCTATGAATATGTGGGGATTCACTCCAGACTATTTCAAATACTCTGAAGACTATTTCGTTGACTTCTTGAAGGCTAACAGCGAAAACTTGAAGGCTGAATACTTTATTCCTTTGATGGTTAACAAATTGGTCAACGAAGGTACTGCTACTGTGAAAGTGCTGGACACTACTTCTAAGTGGTTCGGTGTGACTTACGCTGCAGACCGTCAGGGTGTGGTAGATAAGATTCAGGCATTGGTGGATGCTGGTGAATATCCTTCTAAACTGTTCTAATCTTAGTTAAGACTGAAAGAATGAACTGCTCGGGCTTGGCCTGACAGATAAAGCCGTGGGTTGTCTGTGGTTGCTATCATGAAAAGATAGGATAACAGAGAATCTGCGGTTTTTTTATGTTTGCCATTTCAATGGTGAAAATAGGGAAGTTGTTTAGGTGGGGTATAAAAAACGAAAAGAGAGTCTAGCCTAATTGAATTGCTAACTCTCTTGCATTTTAGTAAAAGTCTTGCTGTGTTGAGGCTTGATTATCTAGTATGACCATAGATAGCCAAAGCACTCCACTGCATATTTTCTTTTACTGTGTTGAGAAAACTTTTTACCTTTTTCATAATGTTATCCTTTCTTTATTTCGTTTAGTTATTGTTTCCTCACGGAGACGTTTAATTTGTGTATTATCTATAGATTTTCTCTCTTGTTTCGTTTTCTGATGCAAAGGTAGTGTTTTCTGGAGAAAATAGTATGTTATATAGCATAAAAATAGAAAGAAGTGGGGTTTTCTTGATATGCGTCAAGAAAACCCCACTTATAAAGCAATATGAAATATATTGTAATAAAATTTTAACAGCCTATGGGATGAGTAAAGAAGAGTCGCCGTAGCTGAGGAAGCGGAAGTCGTGGCTCAGTGCGTAGCGGTAGATAGCTTGCCAGTTTCCTTTGGTGAATGCAGAGACAAGCAACAGCAGCGTGCTTTGAGGCTGATGGAAATTAGTGACCATCTGGTTGACTATGCGGTACTGATATCCCGGTGCAATGATGATCTGAGTGCTGGTATGGAGGGCATCCAAATGGTTGCGGTCCATATAGGCTGCAATCTCCTGTAGCGATTCAACCGCCGTCAGGGCAGTTTCTGTTTCATAAGGTTGCCATTGTTTTACGTGCAGTTCTTCTTGCGTAGCTTCCGGATACCGGCTGATAGTTACTCCGATATGGTACAGGCTTTCAAGGGTACGCACTGATGTGGTGCCTACGGCTGTGGCTTTCCCTTCGTGGGCAATGAGTTTGTCGATGGTAGAGCGGTTTACAGAGATATATTCCGTGTGCATATCATGCCCTTCAATCTCTTCACTCTTTACCGGTCTGAAAGTTCCTGCCCCCACGTGCAGGGTCACCTCTTCCAGTTCTACTCCTTTTTCGTTGAGGCTGTTCAGTACTCTTTCGGTAAAGTGAAGTCCTGCTGTAGGAGCAGCCACCGAACCTTTGATTTTGGAGTAGACCGTTTGATAAGTCTCTTTGTCACTTTCCTGTGTTTCACGGTTCAAGTAAGGAGGGATGGGCAGTTCGCCAAACACTTCCAGAATATCGGCGAAAGTAATGCTGTCGTTGTCCCATGTGAAGTCTACCCAGTGGCTGGTGCCTTTGCATTCGCCCCTTGTGGCGGTCAGTGTGATGGTTTTTCCCTTCACTTCCATCTCTTTATGGAGCGCACCTTCTTTCCATTTTTTCAGATTGCCAATCATGCAGAGCCATGCAGCATGTTGGGTCTGCTGGAAATTGAGCACATAATCGTTAGGCTGTATTGGCTCCAGGCAGAATATTTCAATCAGGGCTCCGGTCTCTTTTCTGAAATGCAGTCGGGCCTGAATCACTTTCGTGTTGTTGAATACCATCAGCGTTCCTTTTTCCAGGTATTCAGGCAGGGAGGTGAATTTGTTTTCGCTGATTTCTCCGTGGCGATATATCAGCAGTTTCGACTGGTCTCTTACCGGGAGAGGGAATTTTGCGATTCTTTCGTCCGGCAGCGGATAGTTGTAATCGCTTATTTTAATATGTTTGGTTTCTTCCATATATATAATGTGTATTTAAAATCAAAATCAGGCAAAGATACAGTTTTTATTTCGGATAAGTTGCAAGCTACATTTGTTTCTTATCAGATGAAAAGTTATTATTTTTGCAAGTAGTAAACGATTCATTTAAAAATATGTATCTATGAAAATAGGAGATAAAGTACGCTTCCTGAGTGAAGTGGGAGGAGGAGTAGTACGCGGCTTTCAGGGTAAAGACGTGGCTCTGGTAGAAGATGAAGACGGTTTTGAAATCCCGATGCTGATAAAAGAATGTGTGGTGATTCAGACCGACGACTATAATATTCCATTGAAATCGGTTGCCAAGCCGGCGCCGCAGCAGGAGGAGGAAGAAGAAGAGGTGGAGAAACCGATTACTTACCGTGCGCCGGAAGTGAGAGGGAACGATGTGCTGAACGTGTTCCTGGCATACGTGCCACAGGATGTGAAAGCCATCTCTTCTACTGCATTTGACGCCTATCTGGTGAACGACAGCAACTATTTTGTAGACTATCTGTACCTTTCGGCCGAAGGAAACAGCTGGACCTTACGCAGCAGGGGCACCATCAAGCCGAATATGAAGATGCACCTTGAGGAGTTTGAAAAGAGTGCCTTGGGAGGAATGGAAAAGATGGCAGTGCAGCTGCTAGCTTATAAGGACGACCGCTCTTTCCTCTTGAAGGGTGCTGTCAATAAGGAGTTGCGTATCGATACGGTAAAATTTTATAAGCTGCATACCTTCCAGGAGTCAGACTTCTTTGAAGAGCCGGCATTGGTCTACGATATCGTGCGTGACGATGAAGTAGCCCAAGAGGTGTTCTTGTCGGCAGATGACCTTCGTGAAGCCATTCTTCAGAAATCATCACAGGAAGTTCCGGCCAAGGTGCAACGTCAGCAGAAAAAGGTGAAAAACGACATCGTGGAAATAGACCTTCATATCCACGAACTGCTTGACGATACTACTGGCATGGGAAATGCGGAGATGTTGAACTATCAGTTGGATGTGTTCCGCAACACGTTAGAAGAATACAAGAGCAAGAAAGGCCAACGTATTGTGTTTATTCACGGAAAGGGAGACGGAGTGCTGCGCCGTGCCATTTTAGACGAGTTGAAACGCAAGTACAAGAACTATCCTAGTCAGGATGCTTCTTTCCGTGAATACGGATTTGGGGCTACTATGGTGACTATACGTTGAGTCTGGACTAGAAATTCATTTTTCCATTTGATAATAGAGGCTGCTTCGACACCGGTTTTTACCGGAGTTTTGAGGCGGCCTTTTGTCTTTTTGTGAAATCACTGGCATATATCCTTTAAATGGCAGCATGGTTTGCATAACCGAAACCGTGTAGGATATTAGCAAAAAGTTATCTTTATATACATTTTATAACATTTCGGCCCGATAAGATTGCATTAATTAGAGAGAAAGAAGGGGGAATTTCTACTTGTTTTATAGGGAGGGAGTGAAATCATGCTGACATTTTTAGGGAATCTTGTAATCATTTTAGGGAAAATATGTAATTATTTTCGCTGAAATAATTACAAGATCGGGTAAAAATATGCCGACGATCTGAACGGTATGCTCCGAAGGTTTCAAAATACGGGAGGAGAAGGGGTGTTTTTTGCCCGGATTATGCGCTCTTTGGATGAAAATGAAAGAATATAAAATATGGTTTATTGGTTTGATATATAGGATGATAGCGAAAAATGGAGCCGTGAGAATCCTTTCTTTGGCAACGCTCGGATACCTGTACATAAACGAGCGAGTATCAGATGGTCTGTTTTCATTTTTTAACATCTGATAGGATCTTTGGGGAAAGCCCTAAATTCAACTGGATAACTAAGTGTATTTATTCGGAAGTAATGCAGTAATAATTGTATTGTAAGTATAGGAAATATTGTTTCTTTTTATAATTTTGCAAAAAATAAACGATATTATGAAACAATCTATATGTATATATATAACAATTAGTTTCTTTTTGATTATTTCAGGATGTAGCAGAAGTGGTCAAGTAGACAAGCAAATACCAGAACTTGTAAAAGCTGAAAAGGTGATGTTCGACCATCCAGACAGTGCATTGCATATATTGGAAAGTATGGAGAAGCCTTCGTCAAGAACTGATAAGGAGAACCATGCGCTGTGGTGTCTGTTGGTGACGCAGGCGAAATATAAGCAAATGGTAAAATTTAAATCAGATTCGTTAATACATCTTGCTTACCATTATTACATGTCAACTGATAACGCTCGATGTAAAGCCATGTCGGCTTTATATATGGGTGGGGTTAATTATAACCTTGGAAATGTTGAAGAGTCTATCAAATATTATTTGGAGGCCAAGACCGAGATGGAGAAAACAAATGATTACAAGCTTGGTTATTTGATTATGTCTGGATTGGGAAGAATTTATTTATATCGAGATCTTGCAGCATATTCATTAGATGCTTGTCAACAAGCTTATGATTATGCTATTAAAGATAGGAATGTGCGTTATCAAATGATTTCATTACAATATTTGGCTAGGTGTTATTGTTTGCTGAATAATCTAAACCGAGCAGAACAATTGTATGAACAGAGTTCAGAATTAGCTTTAAAGTTAAAGAATAATAATTTTTATGATATTGTACGGCAAGAATTAGCATTGGTGTATATTGCAGATAAAAGATATCATAAATCTCTTGAAATAGTAAAGAATTTCCAACCTTCCTCACAAATTAATTTATTGAAGGGACAAATTTATTTGTCTTTAAATAAGTTTGATACAGCTTTCAATTATCTTAATAAAGCATTAATGACAGATAATATATATACAAAACGTTCTGTTTATAAAACAATGTATCAACTTACTAATTCCCCGAAGTATCAAAAATACATGAGGGTATATAGTGATTCATTATTATTTTATAATGATACTATTCTTTCCCTTGATAAAGGGAAAGAGATTATAGCCTATAAAGAAAAATATAATAATGAGAAATTAATTACGGAGAAACAAAAGCTGGAATTGGAAAAATCAAATGTAACCTGTTGGTGGTTATTGACAATTATTTTTTTATTATTGTTCGTGTTTGTTTTTATTTATACACTTTTACATAAAAGAATTGTAATACACGAAAAAGAAGAGAATTTGACTAAGTTGGCATTGCAATTACATGAAAAAGAGCTGGAGGTTGATAAAAATGAATCATATATTTTAGAACTACAATCACAAATAGAAATAGAGAATAATACTCAAGGCATTCTTAAAGAAAAAGAGGAATTGTTATTTAATCTAAAAAAAGAAAATGAGCAATTATGTGTAGAAAAGAAACTTTTATATGAAAAGATGACTTCATATTCAATTTCTTCTATAGAAGTAACAAATGTTAAAATGTTGTCAGATAAAATTAGTTTATTGGAAAAAAGGGAAAAAGAATTGTGCTTACAAATATTAAAACAAACTCCTGTATTGCGTAACCTTCATTCAAAGCCTGTATATTTAAATGAATCACAATTAAAAGAAATTCGTGAAGTAGCAGATAATGTATTTCAGAATTTTAGTTTTCGATTATTACATGAGATACCAACTTTAAGTGAACATGAAATCTTGCTTTGCTGTTTAATTAAATTGCGATTTTCCATAATTGAAATATCTACCTTTTTTAATATAGCTTCAACTTCTGTATCTAGGAGTAAACTCCGAATAAAAAATAAAATTTGTGGTGAATTGGGGCAAAACCTAGTTGATAAAAGTTTTGATGTTTGGATCTGGGAATACTGATGTTTTAATTTGTCTATATAGCTAAAAGAAAATTAATTGTAAAACATTGATAATCATTGGTGTGTGGGTGATAGGCGTAATTTCATTGTCTATATAGTATCCGATTGTATATATGTTCTTTTTTAATGATTGTTAATAACTTTGCGACAGAATAAATTATAACCATTATGAGAAATTTTATATTAGCTTTATTTTTTGGTTTTACATCTATAGATGTATTTGCTACTGAGTGTTTATCAGATTTTTTTTGGAATGGTAATTGGAAAGATGGAACTGTATCTTTCAGTGTTACTAATGAAATTCCATTTTACTCCGAATATATAGGAAACGAAATAATTATTTATAATAGGAATCCTGATAAATTAATTTATTATAAAGTTGTAGATAAATTTTATAATATTCTTAAAAGTGGTGTAGTTTCTAAAGAGAATTCTGCACAGATTACAATTTCAGTTTCAGATTTGCCTGATAATGGGATCTATACTATAATATTAACCAGTCCCAATCCTAATGATAGGGTATGGAGTCAATTTAAAAAATGAATGTCATGAGAGTGATATCATTTGAAAAGCTCTGTGCCATTCATAATCAGATATACAGACAGGGCACCGGCACACCAGAAGAGTTTGCTGAAAAGGTAGGATTGTCCAAATCGCAGTTGGGCAAATATCTTAACTATTTCAGATGTGACCTGAAAGTGGATATCTCGTATGATAAATACAGGCAAACTTATTATTATGACGGAGAAGACTTATTCTCAGTGTTGGAAACTACATTATTTCATAAGAAATAGTGTACGAGGACTAGAAAAGCGTGATAATTGAATAATTATCATGCTTTTTTTGTGCAGAAAATCCTGCGAGCGGATTGGAAGAATGGATATTTGTATAAAATAATAAGAGATATGAAATTTCCATTCTACAGACAGCTTGACGGTATGGACTGTGGTCCTACCTGTCTACGCATGATAGCGAGATATTACGGAAAGAAATTTTCCGTGCAACAGCTTCGCGAGAATTCCTATATACAGCGTACTGGAGTAAATCTGCTGGGAATAAGTGAAGCAGCAGAGAGCATAGGATTGCGTACAACCGGTATACGCACAACTATAGATAAACTGAAGCAGCAGTCTAAGCTGCCATGTATTCTGCATTGGAACCAAATGCACTTTGTAGTACTATACAGGGTAGAGAAGTCGAAAGGGAAAACATATTTCCACATAGCCGATCCGGCCTATGGTCTGCTGAAGTATGAGGAAGAAGAACTGAAAAAATGCTGGATAAGCACACGCCAAGGAGGTGTAGAAAAAGGCATTGCAATGCTGGTTGAAACTACTCCGCAGTTCTATGAAACAGAGCCGATAAGGTATGAAAAGATGTCGCTATGGTATCTGCTACGCTATGTGCGGCCATACAAGAAAATGATAGTGCAACTGTTCCTTGGTATACTTGGAGGCAGTATCCTGCAGCTTATATTCCCATTTCTGACACAGACTATAGTCGATCAGGGTATCGGGCACAGGAATATGAACTTCATACAGTTAATATTGGTAGCACAGCTGATACTTGTATTCAGCAGGACACTGATAGAGGTAATAAGGCGATGCATACTGCTACATATAAGTACAAGAGTCAATGTGGCTCTGATATCGGATTTTCTCGTAAAACTGATGAAACTTCCGATGCGTTTCTTCGACAGTAAGCTTGCCGGTGACCTGATAAGGCGTATAGAAGATCATAGAACCATAGAAGCTTTTCTGACACAATCGGTATTGAATATCTTGTTCTCTGTTCTGACTATAACCATTTTCGGTATTGTGCTGGCCATATACAGCTGGAAAATATTCCTTGTATTCCTGGCATTCAGCGTATTCTATATAGGATGGGTAAAACTGTTCATGAAGAAACGTGCAGACCTTAACAGAAAAAACTTTGAGCAAATGGCTCTGAATCAGGATAATCTGATGCAACTTGTGTATGGAATGCAGGATATAAAACTGCTTGGGTGTGAACGGCAGAAACGATGGGAATGGGAGAATATACAGGCTTCGTTGTTTAGAATAAACCTTCGTTCGCTGAATCTCGGGCAATGGCAGCAGGTCGGTGCTGTACTGATTAACGAAGTAAAGAATATACTGATAACCGTAATGTCTGCTACAGCTGTATTGAATGGAGATATAACACTTGGTATTATGCTCTCCATACAATACATTATCGGTCAGATGCAGGGACCTGTAGAACAGTTTGTATATTTCATGCAACAGTCGCAGGATGCAACGCTGAGCCTTGAAAGGCTTGGAGAGATACACGGGAAGGAGAATGAAGAGTCTGACTCGATGGAAACAGTGAATCAAGTCTCAGGAAAAGATTCCATCTCATTGAGAGGACTGCAGTTCACCTATGGATCGGAGAAGTCGAAGCGCATAATAAAGGGTATTAATCTGGATATCCCAGCAGGAAAAACAACGGCAATAGTAGGACTGAGCGGTAGTGGAAAGACGACTCTGATAAAACTGATGTTGGGATTCTATCCACCTACGGAGGGAAGTGTAATGGTCGGTGAGATGCCGCTACAAAGAATCAGTTTCAAAGAATGGCGCAAACACTGTGGAGTGGTAATGCAGGAAGGATTCATATTCAGCGATACCATTGCCAATAATATAGCACCGGATGCAGATGTTATTGACCGGGAAAGACTATTGTATGCGGTAAAGATGGCAAATATAAAAGATTTCATAGAATCGCTCCCTTTGAGATATAACACCAGAATCGGAAGTACAGGGCAAGGCTTAAGCCAAGGCCAGAAGCAACGTATTCTGATTGCCAGGGCAATATACAGAGATCCGGATTACCTGTTCTTTGATGAAGCTACAAATGCCTTGGACACTGATAATGAAAAAGCAATACAGGAGAATCTGAACCAGTTCTTTGAGGACAAGACAGTGGTCGTAGTAGCGCACCGCCTTAGTACGGTGAGAAATGCTGACCAGATAGTAGTACTGAAAGACGGGGTAATAACCGAGAGAGGAAATAATGAATCACTGATTTCAAGACAAGGAGACTACTATAGGCTGGTAAAGAATCAGTTGGAACTTAATGCGTAAATCAATATGAAAGAAGAAACTGATGAAAAGAAGCAACCTGCGGGTGAGAACATAGAGCTATATTCGAGAGAGAGTTCGAGTGATATGCTCGGTGATATGCCAAACTGGCTGATACATACAGGCAGCTATATAGTGTATAGCCTGATAGCAGTGCTGCTGGCTGGCAGTTATATATTCAAGTATCCTGATGTCGTAGAGACAGGCATAACCATAGACGACTATTCGAAGACTGAATGGATAACAGCCAACGAGGATGGGATAATAGGTGAATTCTTTGTGCCCGATGGAGCAAGGGTAAAGAGGAATGACACTCTTGGCATAATACGTAATACAGCATCGCTTGAGGATGTGAAAAAATTCTGTAAAGTATTGACGCGGGTAGAATGGTTCTACAGGACGGATGATCCTTCGTATCTGGATAACTATCCATTTGACTTGATAATGGGAGAGATGTCTTCCTCATACGAGCAATTCACAGAAGCTGTACGCGCCAATGTATTTGCCAGCGAGTATAATGCATATAATCAGAGAAGAAACTATCTGGAACAAGAAATAAAAATACTATTGAAGGACTCGGTGAAGAATGAGCTTGCAGTCCTGAATGTAAAAAGGAACCTGTTTGAAATGGCTCTGGAGCATAAACTGGAGACAGCCCAAAATAAGAGATTGCTTGAACTTGCATACGAAAGGATGGTAAACAGTCTGAAATCGTGGGAAAACAGGTATCTGATAAAGAGTGCCAACGATGGAATAGTCCTATTGGGGACGGGCTGGAGTATAAACAATCGTGTATCGGTAGGTGATACAATCTGTTCGGTGGTGTCGGAATATAAAGGTCATCCCAAGGGACATATAAACTGACGCAGCATCAGATTGCAGACATTGCAGTAGGCGATAAGGTAAACATTGAGTTATCGAAGTATCCATCGCATACGTATGGTTATCTGGTAGGAGAAATAAGCTCAGTAACATATGTACCATCGAGCAAAAACTATGCTGTGGAGGTGGAGTTGCCTAAAGGCATGCATACAACTTCGAAATACGAAGTTGACTATGAAGTCGGATTAGTAGGCCAGGCGGAAATAATCACCTCTAGCCGTAGTATATTGAGTAGAATATTCGGACCGATATTTAGACTTTTATAATAATGATTCCTGAAAGTTCATAAAACTGAAGAATGTTTACGAATTAAAGACGTATATGAGAATAAGGACACGTTGTTCGATTCGTTTTTTGAACTTGCTTGTAAAAATGATAGATTTTCGAAAAAAAATATTTCGAAACTCCTTTTAGCGGATTGGCTGTGCTTACATTTGTTATAGAGAAATAGATAATATGCTATATATCCTTTAAAACTGATTCGTTTTATAGTGATTGTATATGATGGGTGTGTCCAAACATAAAATGTTTAGTAATAGCTTGTACCACCTTTACTTTATGATGGTAACAATATAAGTCATAGGTTTATTTTTACTGGATTGTATAAAATGTTATTTTGATATTTGTGAGTTAATTGTCAATATTTGTTTAATTTTTAATCAAGAAGTGTTATGAAAGAGAACAACGGAAATGAACTGAAGCAGCAAATAATTGAAAAAGTAGCTGAACAGGTAAAAGATGAGGATCTTTTAAAACTCAATGAAATGGAAGAAGTTGATGGGGGTGTTTGCGGGCTTGGGTGTGTAGCAGCATGTTTTTGGGGAGGTCTAAAAGCTGTTAGTATAGAGGAGAATGAAAAGCTACAACCTTAATTCTTAGAGAATAAACTCTAGAAGAAATTAATTAAAGCTGTTCTGAGTGACAAAACTCAGATCAGCTTTATTTCCTACGGTATTGATCTTGATAAATTTGATAATTATGACAGAAGCTGAAATTTTATATTTAAATCCGAATTATTTAATTCGGCATGATGAAACAAGAAGTTTGTTGTGTGCACGTCATGAGAATGAAGGAAACTATTCTAAAGGTTTTTTTTCTTTTATCCATCCTTACTATGCAGAGTTATTGGCCTTATTTAATGGTGGAAACACAATAGAAGAAGTAATATCTAGAAGTTATTTGGGAAATAAATTCGGCAGGAAAATTATTGAATTTATCAATAAAATTACAGAGAATGAAAAATCTTACAAAGTAGAATGGGGAGATACACAGTTTTTATTTCCTAAAAATCTTTTGCTGCGTAAAAGTGATGATTGTATAATAGATAAAAATATAAATTCTACAGATTTTTCCTTCAAAAATCTAGATTTTAAAACATCCAAGCTAAATTTTCCTATTTATATAACATATATGATAAATACAGTCTGCTACACAGATTGTATATATTGTTATGCTGATTGTAGAATGAGAAAAAAAAGACAACTTCCTATAACGAAGGTTATGGAACTTCTGGATGAAATAGAAGAATCTCCTATTCTCGATTTTACAATTATGGGGGGAGAGTTCCTTTTGGATGAAAATTGGGAAATGATTCTATCTCGTTTACATCAACTTAATCTGTTTCCTGTTATTTCTACAAAGATCCCTATTTCAGAGGATATAATAAGACGATTAAATAAGGTTGGAGTAAAGAAGATACAAATCTCTCTGGACAGTATAAATCCGAAAGTACTTAGTCGTTTGTTGAAAGTTGATGGGGAGAAATATCTCTTGAATATGAGACGAACGCTTTTATTATTGAAGGAATATGGTATTCGTGTAAAAATAAATTCTGTATTTACGCATTATAATTGTTCTATTGACGAATTAAGTAAATTATTAGATTTCTTTTCTGAATTCAGTGTAGATTCTGTGACTGTAATACCTGCTGGTATTTCAATGTATAAGTCTTTGGAATATATGCCTTCAGAAGAAGCTATAAATAGTATAACAGAATATATAGAAAAAGTAAAGGATAATTATAATTATACACTTTCCATGCCTTATGCAATTCCGAAAGACAGTATTGAAGGAACTGCATCGCAAAAAGATAAATATTTTGCTAATAGATCTTTGTGTACCGGAAATTTGTGGCAAGCATTTATAATGCCAAATGGAGATGTTACCTTTTGTGAAGGTACTATGTCACATCCCGCTTTTGTATTAGGTAATATATGTGAAAGACCATTTAGGGAAGTTTGGAAAACAACTATGCCACAGTTTCTGAATCAAGATTATTATAATAATTCTGCGTGCGGTAATTGTCCTGACTTCGAGAGTTGTCATTCTCAAAAAGGAGTGTGTTGGAAATATATTATACAAGGATATGGTGGAGAAAATGTATATTACCCCGACCCAAGATGTCCAAAGGCTCCAGCACTTAAAAATAGAATTTATTAACAGTAAAATAGATTTTGTATGAAACGAATAATTCTATCTTGTATACTTTTGTCCGTGCTTTCTTATACAAGCGCTCAAACTATAGGGAAGGTAACGGACGAACAAAATCATCCATTGGCGTTTGCCAATATTGTTGTTATGTCTTTGCCTGATTCAACCTTTGTTACCGGTACAGTCAGTAGTGAAGATGGCAACTTCAGCTTGAATACTGATATTATAGATGGATTGTTGAAAGTATCATGTATTGGTTATACAACATTGTATAAGGAATTAAGACAAGGAGAATCACTGGTATTAAAACTTAAAAGTGAGTCGCAGCAATTGGGAGAAGTAGTGGTAAAGGGTGATTTGCCTAAAACACGCGTTAAAGATGATGCCATGGTCACAGAAGTAAAGAACAGTAAACTGTCTTATGCCGGTACGGCCAATGATGTATTGTGCAAATTGCCTGGTGTGGCAGATGTAGGCAACGGTTTGCAAGTGTTGGGACGAGGAACACCGGAGTATTATATAAACGGACGCAAGGTACGTGACCTTTCAGAACTTGACCAGTTATCCAGTACCAGTATTCAGAATGTGGAGGTCGTGATGAATCCGGGTGCTCGTTATGATGCATCTGTGAAGGCAGTTATACGTATTAATACACAAAAAATGGTAGGTGAAGGTCTTGGCTTTGAGAATCGTTTAATGGGAGATTACAACAAGAAAGCGGGATGGCTGGATCAGTTCAATTTTAATTACCGGAAGAATAACTTTGATTTGTTTGGTCTTTTGTTTTATTCTGACAGCTACTATTGGAAGACTCATCAGGCTGTTCAGGATACTTATCTGGATAAACACTGGAAACAGGAAAGCCTTACTGATGTGGAAAGCCGGAGCAGGACATTTACTGGTAGGCTGGGTATGAATTATGTGTTTAACAATAAGCATTCGTTGGGCGCATATTATCGTGTCGCAAGACAACCGTATTACAGAAATTATATGGATGTATATACCGATGTATTCAGTGATGGAGCGGATTATGAATCTTCTGGCAACTCTTCAGTCGGCTCTAATGATTATACCAAACATACCCTTGATTTGTATTATAACGGTAATGTCGGTAACTGGCACATGGATGTGGACGGTAATGCCATCTGGCAGACAACTGATGCGGACAACCTGGTCAATGAGCAAATAAATGTTACGGATGGCAGCAAATCCGTCCGCAAGGTAACTACATACAGTGACACTGAATATGAATTTTACGCTGCCAAGGTTGTATTGTCACGTCCTTTATGGGGAGGTAATTTCTCTGTTGGCGCAGAATACGGATATATGAGCCGAAACATGGACTATCGTAATCCCGAAGGTATCATATCCGACAGTAAGGATGAAATAAATGAGAACAACGCTTCTGCCTATGCCGAGTACAGCAAGGCATTTGGCAAAGTAAACGCTCAGCTTGGCGTCCGATACGAGTACGATGATTTTGATTATTATGTAAATGATGAACATCAGAAAGATCAGAGCAAGGTTTACCACAATGTGTTTCCTTCGGCATCGATTTTCTTTCCATTGGGAAAAACACAGGTTATGTTACAGTACAGGTCGGAGATACAGCGTCCGCGTTACTCCCAACTCAGCAGTCAGGTGGCGTATATCAATCGCTATACTTATGAAGGCGGAAACCCGTTGTTGAGACCAGTCATGACAAACTCACTTAATTTAGGCGTATCCTACAAATGGTTGTCAGGGCGTGCCGGATACCAGCATGTTAAAGATGATATTTTTAATACAAGTTATCCATATTCAAACGAAGATCCTACCATCGCATTGATAAGCCAGAACAATTCTCCTGCTTATGACATGCTGTTTGTCGCTGTAACTGCCGCTCCTACCATAGGTAAATGGTCGCCTTCCTGGACAGCCAGCTTGAACAAGCAATGGCTGGAGGTAGAAAGCCCTGAAGGTTACATTGATCTTAATAAGCCACTGTTTATGCTTAACTGGGACAACAGTCTTGAATTGCCTATGGGCTTTATTCTAAACATGGGTGTCAGATGGATGAGTACAGGCGATATGCAGAATACCAGATTGAACGAACAGAGCTGGTCCGTAAACGGAAGCGTACATAAATCTATCATGAAGGGCAAGATGAGTTTCCTGCTTCAGGCAAATGACATCTTTAATACTCAAAAGCAATACGGAACTTTATATTCCGGAGAGGTACGTACTATCAAGATGTATAACGACCCAAATTCACGCAGTGTCAGTCTAACTGTCCGCTATAAGTTTAATGCCACAAGAAGCAAGTACAAGGGAACCGGCGCCGGAGATAGCCAGAAGAACCGTATGTAACTAGTATGTTTTTAAGATAATCGCATTTAAATTATTGTATTATGGAAACAAATAGAAATAAAACAAATGAAGAATCTAATATTATAAATGATAATGTACACATTGATAAGTCTGATGATGTGTTGGATTTAGATGAACTGTTTGGTGTACAAGGAGGTGTTAACTCGGATGATAATCATGGGCATTTGGAAGAGACCTGCGGATTGGGATGCTTTGAACAGGGGCATGTAATAATAAGAAAAGGAAATGGAACGAAATGAAATATACATATTAAATCCGCATTATCATTTTCGTAATGATACACGGCGTATAGTTATGTTCTCTAAAAATAGAACTGATGCAAACAGTTCAAGTAACTGGTATAGTTTCATACATCCATTACAGGCATTGATGCTTAGTTTCTTTACGTTTGAAAGAAGTCTGGAGGAGAACATAAAACTATTGAACAACTATTTTCATTGTCAGCATAATGAAATGGAACATTACATTATGCCATTCATAGAAAATAAGGAGTTGCTAAGCACAAGATGGCATGGTCAGGAGATAGTTTTCCCAAGAAATGTATTGATAAGAGCTTCGAAAGAGAGTATTTATCTTAATCTTCAACCCGAAGATCTTGTTTGTGATAATCTTGATCTTTCAGAGCGCAGACTATATGAAGCTCCCTTGTCTATAACATTGATGCTTACTAATAGATGTGTGACGGACTGCTGCTATTGTTATGCAGACAGAAGGAGCAATATCGGTACAAAACTATCTACCAAGCGTATATGCGAACTTATTGAGGAAGCCGGAAAATTGAAGATGAAGTGTGTAAATATGATTGGTGGGGAAGTCTTTCTACACCCGGACTGGGCACAGATTCTAAAAAAAACAATAGACTGCCATGTCGAAGCAGAGTATGTATCCACAAAAATGCCCTTGACAAAGGATATAATAGAAAAACTACAGCAGATTGGGTATAAAGGAATAATACAGATTTCTCTTGATACATTGGATGCTAAGGTAATTGAATCTACCCTGAAGGTATCTGAAGAATATTTGGAGGCAGTGAAGAGGGGCCTTATTCTGTTGGATGAATCTGGTTTGAAATATCAGATTGCGACAGTACTTACGACTTACAATGCCAATATTGACACGCTGATGGAACTGTATAACTTTCTCACTGGATTGAAAAATATTGTGACATGGAGCATAGTACCTGTACATGATTCTTTGTATCCTAAGGTAGAGAATTTCCAATCTCTAAAACCTGATTCTGAAATACTGGGGACACTGAGTGAATATTTTGATGAAATCTCAAAGCAGTCGGGTTTTAATATTATATATGATAAGAAGGTTGTAGATAAAAAATATTATTTGGAAAAAGGTGGCGCAAAGAATTTTAAAGGCAATAAATGCCCGGCTTTAAACACGAACCTATTCATATTACCAGACGGTAAAGTTACTATTTGTGAACAATTGTACTGGCATCCTTTCTTTATCATAGGAGATGTAAGTAGGGATAAAATAAGTTCTGTTTGGAAATCAGAACGTGCTACTTATCTAGCAAAGAATATCTGCAATGATATAAGACCAGTAAGTACGTGTTCCCGATGTGCATTGCGTAAAGAATGTTTTGAATCAAATAACCGATGTTGGTCTGATATATTGAAAGCATATGGTAGAGAAAATTATGATTTCCCAGATCCTCGATGTGAATATGCAGATGAAATGAAAAATTATATAGGATATTAAAAAAATAATTTTGAAACTCCTATTAGCGGATTGGATGTCATTACATTTGTAATATAACAGAGCGAACTATTGTAATTGCAAAAAAAACAACTGTAGTTTTGATTATTAAGTGCATTACTTAGATAAAAGATACAATTTGTTCTTTTCCGAATAAATGTACTCTATATTAATATTTATTTTAATTAATAATTTTTGGTTATGAAAGACGAAAATGAAAAAAATGAAATTGTTGCAAGAATTGCAAGAAGCTGCAAGTAGTGAAACATTAAGTGATTCAGAATTGGAATCTGTTGATGGTGGTGGGGTTATAGATAATAAGTGCGTACACAATCATGTATCACAATGTGGTTGCCAGATTAAGCAAGATACAGACGTTAGACAATTGTAAAAAACAACCCACCAATAATATATTTATACAGATATAATATTGGTGGGTTATTTTCTTTAATGAAAAATGTACCTATATGGTTGGAAGTAAATATAATTATTTTGTTCCTAATGGCAGTGAAATCATATGTTTAAACGGGATATCACATAAAATATTTTCAGTCAGTAAAGATTCGTATGACTATTTAATTAAGCTTATAGAGAATAAGAATCGTGAGCAGGAAAAAGATAAAGAAATAACAGAATTATTAACTAAAATGCATTTCTTAGTTGAGAATACTGTAGATGAAACTAATTATTTTCTTAAAAGGAAATATGATGATATGCATAGTTCCTTATTTCATTTAGTAATAAACCCGACTCAGGACTGTATATTTAGATGCTGGTATTGCTACGAAAGTCATAAACATAGTAAAATGAGTGTAGAGATTACGAACAGAATAAAGAAGTTAGCACTTAATATTTTGAAAAGAAATGATATAGAGGAATTTATGTTGAGTTGGTTTGGAGGTGAGCCATTGATGTATTTTGATTCTGTAGTATATCCTCTTTCGGTATTTATTAAGAATGAAACTGAACAATTAGGCAAGAAATTTAAATGCAATATGACAACTAATGGTTTTTTATTAACTAAAGAGCTAGTAAAGAAATGTGCTGAGATTGGATTGAATTCTCTTCAAGTTACATTAGATGGTGATGAAAAGCAACATGATAAAACAAGAAATTGTAATGGTAAACCATCTTTTAAAAAGATTCTAGCTAATTGTATTTATTATTGTTCCTATTCTTCTTGTAATCAACTTATATTACGAATAAATTATACTGATGAAATTATAAAAACGGATTTTTCTAAAGTTCTTGAATGCATTCCTGAATCAGTTCGTCCTCAAATAGAAATATTATTTAAGAGAGTATGGCAAACCTATGGTCAAAAGGAGAAGAAAACCCCAGATGGACTATTAGAAAATATGGAAAAACTGCATAAAATGAATTTTAAAATGGCTGATCGTTCTGACTTCCAGTTTATTAGTGGATGCTTGTGTTATGCAGATAGAATCAATTATGCAAATATAAATTTTGATGGAAATATATATAGATGTACTGCAATGGATTATAATGTTCAGAACTCTTTCGGAACATTAAATGAAGAAGGTGAGATTATTTGGGACGAAAAAAAACTTCAAAATATTGATAATAATCCTTATATACATGATACAAAATGTATTGAGTGTAAATTACTACCACTTTGTGGGGGGCCATGTTTTATGCGTAAATATCAATTCCTAACTCAAAATACAGATTATTGTAAGAAAGAAATTTTAGATACGGGTTTAGAAGAATTTGTTAAGAATCTTTATCGTAAGATTTCTCAGGCTAGGTTGAAAAGTAATAAACTGTTCACATAATAAGCCGATGATGTTCTTAAAAAGATTGGATTTTTTCAGGGGTTATGTAACAATAATTACTGAAACATTGGTTTAGTTGAAAGTCTAATAAATATAATGATTAAGCAAACATTTGTTTGTGTTTTGTCAGTAAATACACTAAATAAGTAAACTTATGAGACAAACTTTCTGTATATTATTATTTAATCTTTGGTATATTATTGGTTCTGCTCAGATTACATACTCAGGCAAAATAATAGATGATAATAAACACCCTCTTCCTTATGCGAATGTTGTATTATTAGCACTTCCTGATTCTGTATTTGAGGCTGGAACTATAAGTGATGAATATGGTAGTTTTAGTTTATACAGTAACAAACCTAACTTACTTCTCCGAATATCTTCTATTGGTTACCAAACGGTATATAATAAAGTTGACAATAAGGATTTTGGTATAATAGAGTTATTGCCAGAAAATCAGATACTAGGTGAGGTTGTGGTAAAAGCAGACTTACCTAAAACACGCGTTAAGGGTGATGCTATGGTCACACAGATACAGAACACTATCTTGGAAAAGGCAGGTACTGGTAATGACTTACTTAATAAGATTCCTGGCGTGTCTGCGAAAGATGGAGCTGTAAATGTCTTCGGTGCAGGTATAGGCGAAATCTATATAAATGACCGTAAGGTTCGTAACTCATCCGAACTAGACCAGCTGTCTTCCGAGAATATAAAACGTGTGGAAGTAGTACGTAATCCCGGTGCACGCTACGATGCTACAGTGAAAGCTGTCGTAAGAATTTATACGAAGAAGATGCAGAGTGAAGGTTTCGGTTTCAATGAGCGTTTTAATACTCGGTACCAATATAAATGGGATGTGCTCAACCAATTCAATTTTAATTATCGCAAGGGTGGATTCGACCTCAGTGGTATGCTTTTCGGCTCAAACCCATACAACGAAATTAACAAGATACTGATTACCGAAACATTTTTGGATAATACATGGCGACAAGAGAACAATATGTATGCAACTGCACGCTCCCAATATCTTTCAACCATGCTGTCTGCCAATTACCAGTTTAACGAAAATCATTCTGTAGGCGCTCGCTATAACTTTGACCGTACTCCTAAGGAAAAGTATGATATACAACCAATGTACTCGGTAATATATCAGGATAATGTACTCTATGAGGAGAATACAAGCAGGGGTTGGCAAAATAGCCCGGTCACAAGCCATACGCTTAATGTATATTATAATGGACAGGTTGGAAACTGGAATATTGATTTCAATGGAGACGGATTTTGGTCCTATAGAAAGATGTTTCAGGAAATGACTGAACAGTATACCCCTGCTAATGGCAGCCTGCAGAAGCAGCAAATCACCAGTAAAAGTAATAATGAAAATACGTTCTATGCAGCCAAACTTATTATCGGACATCCACTTTGGAATGGAAATATTTCCTTTGGCGGAGAATATTCTTATACAGACAGGGTTAATACCTATATCAATGACCAGGGTATCCTGGATAATGACCACAGCAACATCAGGGAAAACTCTTCTTCTGCCTTTTTGGAATATGCCCGCAGCTTTGGCAAACTTCAGGCACAGTTAGGTGTACGCTATGAGCATCTTGTTTCTGATTATTACGAAGATGGTATCCGTATTGGTGAACAGAGCCGAACTTATGACAATGTATTTCCTTCTGTTGCCTTATCACTTCCTGTAGGAAAGACACAACTGTCCCTCAGTTATACCGGCAGCATCAACCGCCCTAGTTATTGGTTGTTGCGCAGCAATGTCACTTACGGCAACAGATATACCTATGAGGCTGGTAATCCTTTGCTCCGCCCTTCGTTTATTAACCGTCTATCCTTTGATGCTTCATATAAGTGGATATACTTCAATGCACGCTATACCCATCATAACGATGCTATAATACAAGGTTGTGAGGCTTACTCGGAAGACCAACCGACCATATCACTCCTTGTTCCTGCCAACAAGTTTGACTTGGACCAGTTTTATGCAACATTGTCTTTCTCACCGACTATAGGTATATGGACTCCACAATTATCATTGATGCTTATGCAGCAATGGTATATGGTGGAAACTCCTGACGGTATGAAGAACTTTAACAATCCAGTTGGTAATTTTGCTTTTTACAATAATTTCAAGCTTCCTTGGGGGGTAATGCTGGATGTCGATTCATGGCTTATTACAACTGGTGATGAGGAAGCAAACCGTAATGAAGAAGCTGCTTGGTCGGTAGATTTAAGCCTAAGAAAAGATTTTCTTAATGATCGTCTGAGTCTTCAATTACGAGGCACGGATTTGTTCAATTCAAGTTCTGCCTTGAATACTCTCTTCAGCGGTAGCCGTACCATGTCTAGTGTGCAGCAGAGCCGCAGAAACTTCTCCTTTACTCTACGTTATAAATTCAATGCAACCAAAAGCAAGTACAAGGGTACTGGTGCCGGAGAAAGTCAGAAGAACCGTATGTGACTTGACCTAGAAAAAGTTGACAGTTTTGATGTACATAAATGAGAAGAAATAATGAAACAGTCAACAACTAGAATTCGAAAGGCTTTTCGAAATCCGGTTACTGGAGAAAAATTGTATGTATGGGCAGACAAAATTACGTATC
The DNA here is from genome assembly GCA_029257865.1 of Phocaeicola sp. GTDB lineage: Bacteria > Bacteroidota > Bacteroidia > Bacteroidales > Bacteroidaceae > Phocaeicola. The sequence continues at coordinate 1,050 of JARIAN010000103.1, read as the reverse complement.
GCTATGACGAGTTAGAAAAAGGTCTCATCATTGTAGAGTTTTTAAAAGGTAGTCTCAATGCAGAGGAGTTCGTCGAGAAATATCATATTTGCTCCGTCCAAATACTTTATGCATGGGCTGGTAAATTCTTAACTCAACAAGAATCTGTATTTTTGTCGGAACAAAACGATATAGATATTGTTCGGTTGATTACATAACCTTAGAATCACTCACAACATGAGTCGGGTAGTAATCTATTATAATATCTGGTGTCGTTTTGTTTATCTAAATAGAAAAAAATGAAGAAGTTATTAATTATATTAATAGTATTATTGTGGCTATTCTTTCCTTTTGGTATGATTGCCCAACAATTATCGGGTAAGCTCATTGACGAGAACAGCCAGCCGTTGCCATACGCCAATGTAGTGCTGTTGTCGCTGCCTGATTCGGCATTTGTAAGCGGAACTATCAGCGGTGAGGACGGTTCTTTCACTCTGGAGGCAACATCGGGAAACCAGATAGTGAAGATATCCTCTATCGGATATAAGACCGTGTGTAAGCCGGTATCTCCAGCAAATATCGGTATCGTGCAGCTCGTATCGGATGCACAGATGCTCGGTGAAGTGGTGGTAAAAGGCAATTTACCTGTGACACGCATGAAAGGGGATGCCATGGTAACAAGTGTGGAAAACAGTGTGTTGAGCAAAGTAGGTTCAGCCAATGATGTACTGACCAAAATACCGGGCATTACCAAGAAGCAGGATGCTTTTGAGGTTTTCGGTAAAGGAACACCTCTTATCACTAGTGTCTCTTAATAATTGTAAAGAGACTCGTTAATTATTTGATTTACAATCTTTGTTCTCAAAAAATGCTTGTCGCACATTTGAATCAGTTACCTTAGGGCTGGGCCAAATTGCGATAGCTATGAATATTAAGAAATATGTTTTTAGTCAAATGACTTCATTCCTTCCAAAACGCTATTTTGAGCGGCTAGTAGAAAAGAGCAACGACAGAACAAAAAGTTGGAGCATCAGTTTCTGGAACCAACTATTAGTTCTCATATTTGGTCAG
>JARIAN010000081.1 GCA_029257865.1 Phocaeicola sp. | reverse complement strand
TCCAATATTGCTAGGGCAGAATCTGATTTGGTATTCATTAGATTCTCTGCCATATCCATTTGTTCCAATAATGTAGTATATCTGTCACAGGCTGCCAATAACATAACAATCATCAACGTAATGATGGGATAAAGGATTTTATATATAAACATACTTAAGTTTCGCAAGTACTAAAATGATATAATAAAAAAAGGCTAAAGTGTTTGATAATCTAATAATTATCACTATATTAATGTCGTCAAACAAACAATATAGCACCCTTTAGCCATGAACAAAAATAGACATATTATAGGAGAACTCCAAGAGTTTTTTGCAAACAATGACTCCAGTAAGGCAATTAATAGCATATCAACCATTATGAACCGCATAAGAATACAGAGCAAAGTTATTGGATCAGTAAAGAATCCGAATTGTAAATTTACCTGTCTTCAGGTGCTACAACTGCTCATTCTGTTCCCGTTCTTTTCAATAAAGAATGCAGCCAATTATTCATATTCTGCCCTTAGCAAGGTGTTCGTTTGTCACAAAGATATGTTCTATCGTTTCATGAACGACGGTAATATCAATTGGCGACGTATAATCTATTCGATTTTCAGGCAACTGTATTCACGTGTGAGTCGCAATACGACATTAAAATCAGACATCAAGTGTGTTATCATTGATGATACAGACCTCCCAAAGACAGGATTTAAGACAGAGAAGATTGGCAAGGTCTTCTCTCATACCCAAATGAAGTCTATACTTGGCTTCAAGGCAATGTTCCTCTGCTTTACAGATGGTGTGTCTCAGTTTCTCCTTGATTTTTCCCTTCATGGAGAAGAAGGAAAACGAAGCGATAAGCCACAGGGCTTATCCAAGAAGCAAACAGAAGCCCGCTATTGTAAGGAGCACTCAGATGATGAGCATATTGCCAAACGTAGCGCTGAGTATTTTGCAAGCAAGATTGAAACGGCCATCAACATGCTTAAACGTTCAATCATAGAGGGGATTCGTTTCGATTATCTTCTTGTTGACAGTTGGTTTACCTGCTTTGAACTTCTGAAGTTTGTTGTCTCAAGGCACTTTGGATGCCATCTAATCGGAATGATAAAGATGGGTAAAACCAGATATGAGACAGATTTTGGGAACAAGACTGCACCTGAACTTATCAAGATTCTTCAGAAATCCAAGAGTGTAAAGTATAGCCGTTCAATCGGTTACTATACCGCAACCGTCTCTGCCAAAATCTCCGGCATTAAGGTCAGCCTGTTCTTTTACAGAAAAAGCAAGAACGGCAATTGGAATGCCCTGCTTACTTCAGATCTCAAACTTAATGCAAAAGAAGCCTTCAGGCTTTACTCAAGAAGATGGGTTATCGAAGTGGCTCACAAAGAAATGAAACAAAACCTGAGACTCGGAAAGAACCAGTGCAGAGATTTTGCCGGACAGATTGCAGGTATATCATTGTGCATACTGCAGTACAATATACTCAGTTATGTCAAACGTTGTGAGTCATACGAAACTATCGGAGGACTCTTTGCTGAAATCACAAAGAACTCTGTTGAACTTTCAGTAGCAGAAAGAATCTGGTTACTGATCGTAGAAGTTATAAACGTCATAGCCGAGGTACTCAACTGTGATACTATGGTTTTGACAGAACAAATAATATCAAACGATAAACAAATTAAAGCTGTAAAGATGGCTTTCGACAGGCTGACACCAGCCGCCTGAAGGATTATTCTTTACTTGCGAAACTTAAGTAATAGTTTAAAAACAAGATGGCATGCTTTTGCCGCACGAAGTTCACGAGATTGACTGTCTATAATATCTTTATCATCTGATAATACTTCGTTAAATTTGTAACTAATCCGTTGAAAATAAACACGCTAATTAATGAAATTTAGCAGAATAAAATAGGTCAAGTGGCTGATTTTCAGTATCTTTAATGGTATTCTACCACACATTAAAGCAATGAATAAAACAGCACTTGACCAATATGAGGAAATCGTAACCG